>JADGNW010000300.1 GCA_017883315.1 Blastocatellia bacterium
CACGCACGCATCCGCTCCGAGTCCGAGATTGTCCCAGATCTCTTCGCCCATGAAACGGTCGCGCATCAGATAACAAGCTTCAACCGCGAACTCTTCCCGCTCATCTCTTTCCTTTTCGCTGAGCTGCGGATAGTAGTCGCGCAGCGCGAGCCTGCCGAATGCGACATGGCGTGCTTCGTCCTGCATGACGTATGCAGTCAGCGCTTTTCCAAGTGGTTCGGTTGCGAGATCCCGGATCGTGTTGAAGGCTGCCAGCGCGAGCCCCTCGATGATCACCTGCATCGCCAGATAAGTGAAGTCCCATCGCGAATCGGTGATCGCCTGATCGAGCAGCGTCTTGAGGTGAACGTTGACCGGATAAGCGAGCTGCAGCTTCTCTCGCAGGTAGCGCGAGTAGACTTCGACGTGGCGGGCCTCGTCGAACACTTGAGTGGCGGCGTAGAACTTCGAGTCGATGTCGGGTACGGTCTGAACGATCTTGGCCGCGCAGATGAGAGCCCCCTGCTCGCCGTGCAGGAATTGTGAGAAACGCCACGCATCCAGATGAAGCCGCACTTGCGAGCGGCCCTTCTCATCCATCTTGTTCCACACGTCGGAGCCGTAAATCGAAACGTAATAATCGGGGAAGCCCAGCGGGTTCGACAGGTCAACTTCGAGCGACCAGTCCAGCCGCTCATTCGAATTCCATTGTTTGGTCTTGCCCTTTTCGTAGAGACCGAGCAGGTTGTCGCGGCCTTCGTCGTACTCCCAGTTGAAGATGGTTGTCGAACCAACGCCTGGAACGTGCCACTGAGTCTGCTCGACGGGCAGAGTGTAAATGCGAGTGCTCATTGAATGCTCCTGTTGAGGAAATTTGCGGGGTCGAAGATATACGGTCCGAGGTTATGAATTTCGACAGCTCAAGTCAAGCAATCTCGCATTCGGCGCAACCGCAGAATGTACCGTAGACTGTCCAGTCTGCGGCTCGACTGCTCGATTCAACTTTCCATTACTCCGCAGACTGGACAGTCTACGGTACTTCAGAGGGCAGTCTACGGTACCTCAGAGATTGTCGAGGGCCGCATTAACCGGAGCTTCGTCGATGAGTGCCGCCCAGTGCCGGGCGGTCGAGTAAAACCCCGACTCCTCGAATATTCTCAAGCTCGGCAGCAAGGTATGCGCGGCCGCGACCGTCACCAGCGCTGCAGTTGCGTCTTGCTCAGCGGGTCGCAAAGCCATGCCAGCCATCCACGCGAGCTCAAGCAGTCCGCCAAGACGGTCCACCAGCCGGCGCGCGTGAGTCGCGGACCATTCGCGATCCGCCAGCCGATCGGCCGACACCTCTTCGAGCGTCTGCTTGAATGTTTGCTCGAAGCGCGCGCGAGTCTGGGATAGAAAGTAACGCGGCCAACGCGTGAGGGTCGCATTGATTTCACCGCGCCAATGATCGATCAAGTCGGACTTCGCCGCATCGCGCACGATTTGAAGGCACAGCGTGTTGTGCGCTCCTTCCCAGGTTTCGATGATCATCGCGTCTCTCAGCAGCCTCGGCAAAATTGTGAAGTCCTCCACGATGCCGTTCCCTCCCAGCACCAGGATGGCTTCACGAACCGAGTCGGTCAGCGTCGAAGCCGTTCTGTATTTGGCGAGGTTGATCAGAAAACGCTGCCACATCGACTGATTCTTATCTGTGGGCGCGATGCCGTTCTCATCGATCAGCGCGGCGAGCTTGAAGGTCAGCACGCGAGATCGCCAGCACCTCTCGAGCAGCGAGATCAACGTTTGCTGAACCAGCGGGTAGTTGATTATCGCTCCTCCAAACGCGTCACGCTGGCGCGCGTAGTTGCGAGCTTCGAGGAACGCGCGATGCAAAATGCCGCTGGCGTTCGCTGCGTTGTGCACTCGCGAAGCATTGATGACGTAACTCATCAACGTCTTGAATCCGTCGGCAGGATCACCGATCGCCCAACCTGTCGCCTGGTTGAAATCAATCTCAGCGGTCGGCAGCGATTGAGTGCCGAGCTTGTCTTTTAGTCGCTTGAACGAAATCTTATTGAGCTGCCCGTCGGGTAAGACTCGCGGCACGAGAAACACCGCGACGCCTGCCGTGCCCGCGTGCGCGCCAGCAGGCCGCGCGGCAACCAAAAAGTATTCATCGGGATTCGAACAAAACCATTTCTCGCCGGTGATCGACCACGTTCCGTCAGAATTTGGGACCGCTTCGGATTCGATAGCGCCGACGTCCGAGCCGCCTTCCTGCTCGGTGACGAACTGCGCGCCCGCAAGCGGCGTGTCGACGGACAACAGCAGGGGCAAATAAGTCTCGCGCAGGAACTCTGACCCGCAAGCCTCGATCGCCCGGATCAGTCCGTCCGTGCAACTCAGTCCGCAGTTGAGCGAAGCCTCGCCGTTGTGAGCTAGCAAGTAGACCATCGCGAACTTGTGCACTTCGCTTCGCGCATTGGTCAGCACGCCGAACTCAGCAACTTCGCGGCGAAGGTGTCGAGTGAGCGAGCCTAAATCAACCTGCTCAACGGGGACGCCGACGCGATCGAGCTTCATTATCTTAGGTCGATGCTCGCGTGTGCTGGCTTCGCGGGCAAGATCGTTCCAACGCCCGGCGACGAGTCGCGCACAATGATGAAGCGAATTGAATACCGGCTCGAGTTCTTCTTTGGTCAACAGTTCGTTCAGCAGCGACTGAAATCCCCGGTCGATCTCGAAAAAGTCCTGGCCTTCGATCCCTTGAAAATCTCTCAAGCGTGGCATGGCTTTGCCTCTTTTCGTTACTTAGCGCGAACCCCCTTTTCTCTTTTCTCAAGGAGGTGCTTTCCACAGATTACGCAGATGTCACAGATCGGCTTTTCGCTTCGTCTTTCTTCGGTCTTTTGTCTGCGTCATCTGCGTAATCTGTGGATGGTCTTGGTTTCCCGTAACGGCGTATTTAAGCGGTGCCTCGTTCTTTAGGCGTCTTACCTTTCCTACCTCTCTTGCTCGATGAAGCCTTTCTCTCGGCTGCCGAGACTGCTCCCGTGGCCCACTCTCTTAGCTTATCAACATCCTCGAGCACGTCTACAGGCACTTCGTAATAACTCATCGAATAGGACTCGTCGCCATAGGGCTTAAACGGTTCTGCGCCGGCTGCCTCGTAAGCGGGACGATTCACGTCGTCCACTTTGAAAAACAGAACGTCGTTGGCGACCAGTCCGAAAAAGACGCCGTCGTGATAGAGCCCCACACCGCCGAACATTTTCTTTGCGACAACCTCGCCGATGCATCCA
>JADGNW010000301.1 GCA_017883315.1 Blastocatellia bacterium
CCTCAGGCCGGTTGCGCAGTATCGACGCAAGCACGAGCGCCGCGCTCACGAAGACAGGCGCTGTCATGAAGAGCCCGTACCACCCGGCCGCTCCAGTCGCCGGGTCACGCAAGAGCGCGACGACCGTGATCCCAACGATTCCCGCCAGGCTTACGAAGGTCATCGTAAGATCGCGATGAAGCCCGGTGGCGCGGGCGTACTCGGTGAACGCAATCACCGCGATGATCGCGAAGAAGCAGATCGTGACCACGCGCCCGGCAAAGAGGCTCACACCGATGATCGGCACCATCACTAACCAGCCGCGATATGAGTCCCACGCGTGCGCGGCATTCTTCTTGAAACGGAACCGGACAATGGCAATCGTTCCTCCGCCGATCACGAGGAGCGTCGTCGTTAGTAGAGCGAAGAAGCGAAAGATGTCGCTTGCGAGTGCTGCCGATGGTGACATGACGACCTCCAGGAAGCGGTCAATGTTCTAGCCGCCGAAATCGTATCCAGTGACATGAACTCCTGGACACTCGAACCAGCAAGGACGACACCGAGTCATCCAATCAACATCTCGAGAACCCCATTCGTAAACGTTCAGCACGTTGCCTCCTCAGACGGCGTTCAGGTCATCACGGTTGCCTGCTCACGAGGTTACATCTGGCGACGGGTCCCGGATTGAGTGGCCTGTGACAGTTTTTGAAGTGTCACAAGCGTTCTCGAGCGACCGTGCGAAAGTCGGGAATACCACCCACGGCAGTGGGTGGATCGTTCAAGGCCAGCCTACATAAGCGCACTCGATATTCCGTTTTGCCTTCTCTCCGCTCGCTGCGCGAAGGGAGAGAGATATATATAACAAAACGTTGGGGGTGGGCGCTTCCGTCGTAGGCCGCACCTGAACGATCCCCCCACTGCCGTGGGTGGGATTCAGGTGTTTTCACGCGGTGCCGTGAAGAGGGGAAAGTGGTTCAGAGTTGCGAAGCGCGAGAACTTGACGCGTACCTGCCGAGCCTCAAGAGGAATCGCTGAGATGAGTCGTGCTAAGATTTTGCTTCACTTGATGCGGAGTGGAATTGGCTATCGACGTTCCTAAAACTTATTACCCGGAAGCCTTCGAGCGGCTGTTTGAAAGCGGTGAGCTTGATCGCCTTGTGTCCGAAATCAGGGCTGGCCGTCGCGTGGTCGTCCTGTCGGGTTTGGCGGGAAGCGCTCGCGCGTTGGTGCTGACGGCACTTGAAAAGAAACTTGCTCGTCGAGTCGTCTTCGTCGCGAGGTCTAATCGCGAAGTCGAAGAGCTTTTCTCAGACGTCGACTTCTTTTATTGCGCGCTCAACGGCGTGAGCACGACCGATCCAAGCGTGCTCACGATACCCGCGGTTGAAGCCGATCCATACGACGGCACATCGCCTCACGCAGAAGTGCTCGAACAACGAGCGCTCGCGCTCTATCGAGCTACAAAAGGTGAAGCTCGCATACTCTTGACATCGGTCGGCGCGCTTGCCGAAAGAACGATCTCACCCGGCGTGTTGAAAGCATCCAGCATCACGCTTCGCGCGGGCGAAGAAATGCCGCCCGAGTTGATTGTCGATCTGCTGATCGCCGCCGGCTACGTCCGCGAAGAACCCGTGGGCGCGGTCGGAGAGTTCAGTCTTCGCGGAGGCATACTCGATGTCTTCTCACCCGCGCACGATACTCCGCATCGAATCGAATTCTTCGGCGATGCGGTCGAATCGATTCGTGAGTTTGATCCCGACTCGCAACGCTCGGTAGGCCGTGTTTCTGAATCGATTATCGTCCCGATGAGAGAGCTGTCGGTTCGCCGCGAAGAGTTCATGTCGTGGGCCGAAGCTGCGGAGCTTCATTGGGGCGACGACGTGTTTCGTCGCGATTTGCGAGCGCGCCTCGCTCACGCGGAGCGCGGCGAGCCGTTCCCGGGTTGGGAGTATTTATTACCCCTCACGCGACCGCTGACGGCATCTCCCTTCGATTATTTCAAGGATGCCGTTCTGGTCATCGACGAGCCAGTCGAGATCGAGAAGCGCGCGTCCGATCTTTATCAATATCTCGGAGATCGTTTCGCGCTTGCCGATGACGCCGGGGAACTGGCGCTGCCACCGGACAAGTTGTTCTTGACCGCCGACGAGCTTCGCGAGCGGTTCGATGCCGCGTCGCGAGTCGAGCTGCGACTGCTGGGGCGTGACGCCGCGGCCACAGACGAGCGCTTTCGGATTGATTCGCTCACGATCGAGGACCCTGCTCCGGACTCGAATGAAGTCTTCGCGCGCGCGAGCGCTGCCAGGCGAACGCGCGATCTGTTTTTGTTCACGCTTCCCAGCAACACGCCGGACATCTCGGCTATCTCGCAATCGCCTCGACGGTATCGCGGCCGCATACAGGAGCTGGCGCACGATCTCGAATCAGAAACGCGGACTATGCTGTTCGTTATGCCGAGTCTCGGATTGGCCGAGCGTGTAACGGAAATGCTGGCGGAGTACTCGATCACCGCCGAGCTTCTGCCTACGCTGAGCACAAAAGAGCGAGAGGTCTCCGCGTTAGCCAGCAATCGAATCGTCACCGTCGGAAAACTTTCGAACGGCTTCGCGCTGCCTGCTGCCGATCTGTCGGTGCTTACCGAAAGCGATGTGTTCGGTGAAGTCGAACGCGCCGCTCTACAGCGCGCCGTTCCGAAGAAAGCGCGAAAGAAGCGAACCGCTGCCGCGTTTCTCTCCGATCTCGGCGACTTGAAAGTCGGCGACTATGTTGTTCACGTCGACCACGGCATCGGACAGTTTCAAGGGCTTGTTCAAATCGCGACTGCAGGTGGTCCGACCGGCAACGTAGCCGCCGGCCTCGAACGCGCTCGCGGCGACATGCGTGAGTTCATGCTCCTCACCTACGCCGAGGGCTCGCGGCTCTATGTTCCGGTCGAGCGTTTGGATCTCGTCCAGCGATATTCGGGAAGCGAAGGGTTCCATCCTCAACTTGATAAGCTCGGCGGACTCGGATGGCAAAAGGCGAAAGCGCGCGCCAGGCGAGCGATGCGCGACATGGCCGAAGAGCTGCTCAAGCTCTACGCCGAACGCAAACTTGTTCAGGGTCACGCTTACGGCGCGGACACTCCGTGGCAGCACGAATTCGAAGACGCGTTCGAATATCAGCTCACGCCCGATCAGGAAGCTGCCATCGAAGACGTGAAAGAGGGAATGGAAAGCCCTCAGCCGATGGATCGCCTGATCGTCGGCGACGTAGGTTACGGAAAGACAGAAGTGGCTATGAGAGCCGCTTTCAAGGCGGTGATGGAAGGCAAGCAAGTAGCTGTTCTTGCGCCTACGACTGTGCTGGTGCTTCAGCACTACAAGAGTTTTCAGCAACGATTCAGCCCGTTCCCGGCACGCATCGAAATGCTCTCGCGCTTTCGAAGCGCCAAGGAACTCAAGGAATCCGTCAAAGCGATCGAAGCCGGCACAGTCGATGTCGTCATCGGCACGCACCGGCTGCTATCGAAAGACATTCGCTTCAAAGACCTGGGGCTTCTTGTCGTCGATGAGGAACAGCGCTTCGGCGTCGCGCACAAAGAACGAATCAAGCAGATGCGCAAGAAGGTCGATGTGATCGCGATGTCGGCCACGCCGATCCCGCGCACGCTCAATATGTCGCTTGCAGGCTTGCGAGACATGTCGGTAATCGAAACTCCCCCGCGGGATCGCCTCGCGATCCAGACTCACGTGGTTCAGTTCTCGGAGGCGGTGGTTCGTTCCTCAATCGAGCTCGAGCTTCAACGCAGCGGACAAGTCTTCTTCGTTCACAATCGAGTCGAGACCATTTTTACAATCGCGGAATTGATTGCAAGGCTGGTCCCTCAAGCTCGAATCGGCGTGGGTCACGGTCAGATGGCAGAGAAGGACCTCGAGGAAGTGATTCTCAAATTCATTCGGCACGATCTGGATGTTCTGGTGTGCACGACGATCATCGAGAACGGCATCGACATTCCGCTCGCGAACACGATCATCATCAACCGCGCGGACAGGTACGGGTTGGCGCAGCTCTATCAACTACGAGGCCGAGTCGGGCGCTCGAACCGCCGAGCTTACTCGTATCTGCTGATCCCTGCCGAAGACACTCTGACGGACATCGCGCGCCGGCGACTTGCTGCGATTCGCGAGTTCTCCGATTTGGGCGCTGGATTTAGAATAGCCGCGCTCGACCTGGAGCTTCGAGGCGCGGGCAATCTTTTGGGCGCGCAGCAGTCGGGCCAGATCGATGCTATCGGATTTGATTTGTATACACAGATGCTCGAGCGTACGGTGCGTGAGTTAAAAGGCGAACCGGTTGAAGACGAAGTGTCGACGGCGATCAATCTGGGCGTTGATATTCGAATACCGGAAGACTACGTCTACGACATGAGCCAGCGACTTCGAACTTACAAACGTATTTCGTCGGCGGAAACCGAAGCAGAGTTAGCTGACGTTCATGC
>JADGNW010000302.1 GCA_017883315.1 Blastocatellia bacterium
GAGCCAGAAGACGTATCGCGAGATTTCGTCGTGTTCGAATTGCGAGTCTTTTCAGGCTCGTCGTGCGGGAATCAGATTTCGACGCGAAAAACAATCGAAGCCGGAATTCGCGCACACGCTGAACGGGTCGGGCCTGGCAATCGGGCGCTTGTGGCTTGCGCTACTTGAGAACTATCAGCAGGCTGACGGCTCGGTCGTGATTCCAGAAACGCTGCGGCCTTATACGGATGGGATGGATTTGATCAAGTGAGGTGTGTGCTCGAACCGAGAATCCGCAGTCAAGAAAGCGGGCCACCGCACATCAGCGCCAGAAGTCGTAGAGAGGGTTCTGACTCGGTTTCTAACGCGAGGCGACCGAGACCATTCTCTTCCACGATGCTGCTCGTGGGGAGAACGGCTTCGACCTCGCTCGCCAGTTGATCCGGCGCTGCGTGCGATGGCCCCAAGAGAACACCATCAGGCGTCTCAAGCTTCCGATCGATCTGATTGCATTACGCGTGCCAACCTTATGCTTGCTCGCTTTCGATCAATTCCTCAATCAAGAACCGATGCGCCTGTCGCGTGCTCTCTCAGTTTGACTCTAGTCTATCGCCGCGTTGTTCTCTTTTGACCGAATCGATTGCTTCAGCAAGGTTCAACTTGCGACCCCCACAGCGCGTTGATAAGCTACCGCTCCATTTGAAGAGCCGCCGTGATGCTGGCTCTCAACTTACAAATCGAGAGAAAAACAAATGCGTCGACTCCGTCCAATAACAATCGCTGTAGTAGCCGCAGTCGCGTTGCTGGCGTCTGGCTCTCTTGCCCGGTCTTTCGAAAGGGTTCCCCCGCCCGACTTCGCCGCCGCCCGTGATGAAGTGGTCAAGATTCTCACGGGCTTCGTTCGCATCAACACCAGCAATCCGCCCGGCAACGAGACCAAAGGCGCTGAGTATCTGAAATCAATTCTCGATCGCGAGGGCATTGCCTCCGAGATATTCGAGAAGGAACCGGGGCGCGGCAATATCGTCGCCCGGCTGAAAGGCAACGGAAAGAAGAAACCCATCCTGCTGATGGGACACATCGATGTCGTAGGCGTCGAGCGGGAGAAGTGGTCGGTCGATCCGTTCGCCGGCATTATCAAGGACGGCTACGTCTACGGGCGCGGGTCGTGGGACGACAAAGGCATGGGCAGCGCGTGCCTTGAAGTTTTCCTGCTGCTGCATCGCATGAAAGTCCCGCTCGACCGCGACGTAATTTTCCTCGCCGAGGCGGGAGAGGAAGGCACTTCAGGTGTAGGGATCGATTTCATGGTCGACCAGCACTGGGACAGGATTGAATGCGAGTACGCGCTCAACGAAGGCGGGATGATCTTTGCAGCAGACGGCAAAGTAAAATACGTCGGCGTGGCAACTACTGAAAAAGTGCCACGCGGCTTCAAGCTTGTGGCGCGAGGCACTAGCGGTCACGGCTCGATCCCAAGACCCGACAACGCAATCACTCATTTGGCGGCTGCGGTTGCGAAAGTCGGCAACTGGCAAGCGCCGATGAGTCTGAACGAGACGACGCGCGCGTTCTTCTCGAGGCTGGCGAAGATCAGCCCTCCGGAAGAAGCCTTCCTGTACGCCCATCTTGAAGATCCGGCCAACAGCGAGATGATTCAGGAAAAGATTCGCACATCGAGCGGCACTTATAACTCGATGCTTCGAACTTCGATCGTGCCGACGATCATCAAGGGCGGATTCCGCAGCAACGTGATTCCGGGCGATGCCGAAGCTACGCTCGACGTGCGAGCAGTGCCCAACGAAGACATCCCCGCGCTTGCCGCTACTCTGCGCAAGCTGATCAACGACCCGGCCGTCGAGGTGATTCCGCCACCCGCACTTGGCAGGCCGTCAAACGGACCTTCGAAGCTCGACACCGAGATGTTTCGTGCCATCGAAGCAGCGCAGTCAAAATTGTTTCCGGGCATTGTCACACTTCCGCTTATGTTGACCGGCGCGACTGACTCGGCGCAGCTTAGAGCGAAAGGTGTGCAAGCTTACGGACTGGGCGGCGTAGGCGGAGATCGCGAACGAGCTAGTATTCACGGCAATGATGAAAGGATCTCAATCGAAGGGCTCGGCAAGTTTGTCGAGTTAATCTATTGGGCGGTAGTCGATGTCGCCGCGTCGAAGTGAGCTAACGAATAGACCACAGATGAAGCGGATTTGACGGATCTTCACGGATCAGATCAGCGCTAATCCGTTCGATCCGCGGTCTATTCCGAATTGAATATCGCAATCACTCGCGCCTCGCTATCCGGGACCGGATGAGTTTCGATCTTGCAACGGAGTTTCGCTTCCAGCTTTGCAACCAGATCACCAGCGCAGTAGAGCATCAGTCGTTGATTTGATCTCAATCGTTCAATGATCGACGGAAAGATCGATTCTGCGCGGTCAAGAGCGCGGCTTGTGAGAACGTCATAGCCTGCCCAGTCGAATTCTTCCAGGCGCGCGGTTGCCACCTCAAGGTTGTCCAACGCCAACTCATCCTTCACTTCTTTCAGGAAGAGCGATTTCTTTTGATTTGCCTCGAGCGCCGTAACGTGAAGCTCGGGCCTAAAGACCGCAAGTGGAATCGCCGGAAAACCCGCGCCGCTCCCGATGTCTAAAACAGTCCGCGCGCCAGCGATAAACTTCGCGCCGAAGAGCGACTCCGCATAATGAAGCTTCGCCGCTTCGCGAGGTTTGATGATTCGCGTCAGGTTGATGCGTTGATTCCATCGGCACAGCAACGCGTAATGCTTCACCAACTGACCGGTCTGTTCGCCGGTCAACGGATCAATTCCGAAGCCGCCGATCGCGGCTTCAAGCGCGGCCCTGAATTCATTTTCCAGTTCGAGACTCATCAGTCTAATCCGGACATTGTCCGCCTCGCACAATTTTATTTAGAATAGCATCTGAATTGCGAGCGGTGACTGTCGAGCAAACAAATGACAATTAAGGCAATCTCTTTTGACTTCTGGCATACGCTGTTCACCGAGCAGCCCGGCGCCTTTCTATTGTATCAAC
>JADGNW010000303.1 GCA_017883315.1 Blastocatellia bacterium
GAAGAGATGGTGCTCAACATGGGGCCGCAGCATCCGTCCACGCACGGCGTGTTGCGGGTGATCTTGAAACTCGATGGCGAGACCGTTATCGGTCTCGATTGCGACATCGGCTTCCTGCACCGCGGCGTCGAGAAGATCGGCGAGCACGACACCTACGCGATGATCACACCTTATTGGGACCGCCTCGATTACGTCGCGGCGGTGTCCAACGATCTCTGCTACGTCGAAGGCGTCGAGAAAATGCTCCAGGTCGAAGTGCCGAAGCGCGCCGAGTACCTGCGCGTTATTCTGACTGAGCTTCAGCGAATCGCATCGCATCTTCTGTGGCTTGGCACTCATGCGATGGACATAGGCGCGGTCACGGTGCTGCTCTACTGTTTCCGCGAGCGCGAAGAGATACTCAAGATATTCGAAGACTTCATCGGCGCGCGGCTCACCGCTCACGCATTTCGCATCGGCGGGCTGTGGTGGGATGCTTACCCTGAGTTTGAGAAACGAGTGCGCGAGTTCCTGAAGATTCTTCCCGGCCGAATCGACGAGTATGAAACATTGCTGAATACGAATCGAATCTGGCTGCAACGGACTGTCGGTATAGGAATCCTGACAGCCGAAGAAGCTATCAACCTCAGCTTGACCGGTCCGCCACTGCGCGGGTCCGGCGTCAAGTATGACGTTCGAAAAGCGCAGCCGTACTCGGCGTATTCTGATTTTCAGTTTGAGATACCAGTCGGCGAGAACGGCGATACCTACGATCGCTATCTGGTTCGCATGGAGGAGATGAAACAGTCGGCGGTGATCGTCGAGCAGGCGCTCGACGGATTGCCCGAAGGTCCGGTGATGGCCAAGGTGCCAAAGATCATCAAGCCTCCTGTTGGCGATGTGTATCACTCGATCGAAGCTCCCAAAGGCGAGCTGGGCGTGTACCTGGTAAGCGACGGCACGGGGAAGCCTTATCGTATGCGGATTCGCCCGCCATCATTCATCAATCTGCAATCGCTGAAGCGAATGTCGATCGGGCATCTTGTTGCCGACGTCGTAGCGCTGATTGGGACGCTGGACATCGTGCTGGGTGAAGTGGATAGATGAGGAGTGATGCGTGAAACGTGATGCGTGAAAAGCATCACGAATCACGTTTCACGAATCACCTGAGTTTCTATGCAAGCACTGTTAACAACGCTGCTGTTTGTCGCTCCGGGCTGGGTGAGAGACTGGATCACGCACGAGAAACAGCCGAACGTGTTCTGGTCAGAGTACATAGTGTGGCCGCTCATTCAGATCGTGATCGTTGTGATCGTAGTGCTGACGCTTGTAGCGTACCTCACCTATCTTGAACGCAAGGTATCAGCTTTGATACAGGCGCGGCTTGGGCCTATGCGAGTTGGTCCGTGGGGCTTGCTGCAGCCGCTTGCCGACGGAATCAAGCTGCTAATCAAAGAAGACATCGTCCCGATCAAAGCGGATCGAGCTGTCTTCCTTGTGGCTCCGATCATTTCACTCGTAGCTGCGATGGTCGTGTTGGCCGTCATCCCGTGGGGCGCAGCCTGGGCGACCATCGCGAACGTCAACATCGGACTGCTGTTCATACTCGCTGTCTCATCGGTCGGCGTGTTGGGGCTGGTGCTCGCGGGCTGGTCGTCGAATTCGAAGTACTCGCTGCTTGGCGCGCTGCGGTCTTCGGCTCAAATGGTGAGCTACGAGATCGGCATGGGCCTCTCGATAATCGGAGCGTTGATGTTTGCAAGAACGCTCTCGATGTCGGGAATCATCGACGCTCAGCAAACCGACAGCCTTTGGGGCCTTGGATATTTTCTCTATCAGCCGCTCGGTGTGCTCGTCTATCTTACCAGCGCGCTGGGTGAAACTAATCGCGCGCCGTTCGATTTGCCGGAAGCGGAATCGGAGCTCGTTGCCGGTTACCATACCGAGTATTCGGGTTTTCGATGGGCGCTGTTCTTCATGGCTGAGTATTCATCGATGATTGTGACGGCCGCTGTAGCGGTCACGGTCTTCTTCGGTGGATGGTATTTCCCCGGACTCGGGCTGGTAAAGAACCCGACGCTGTTTGTCCTTTTGAGCATAGTGATATTCGGAGCCAAGATCGCCGTTTTGCTTTATGCCTACATGTGGTTCCGGTGGACGTGGCCGCGCTACCGCTACGATCAGTTGATGGAGCTTGGGTGGAAGTGGATGATACCGGCGGGGCTTGCTAACATCGTGCTGACTGGAGTCTTTTATGTGCTCGCGCTGCCGAAGGCCCAGGGCGGCCTGTTAGGATTTATGCACGAAGAGAAAGGGCGGCTGATTCCGACTAAGCTTGGCATCCTCTATTTCATCGTCACCGGTTTCGTCGTTACAATCCCTATTGTGTGGGGATTGCTGACGACGATAAACCGCCGCTCGCGTGACTTCAATCTTCACGAGCAGCGCCAGCTTCAGGTAAACCTTCGCCGCGAGCGACTCGAGAAGATGCTGCAGCAGGGCGCAGGAACACAGCCGGCGGAAGGCGGACAGTAATACAGTTTCAAAAAGGTGATTAATGCCAGCAGCAAAGACACCACCAGCTAAGCGAACAATAGGCTATCTGATCAGACGGCTCTTATTGGTAGATCTGTTCAAAGGCTTGATGGTCACGTTCAGGTACAACGCTCGTGCGATGTACGAGCCGCGCGACGGAGGCAACCCAAACCAAGCCATCTATACCGAACAGTATCCCCTGGAGCCGGCTCGCGTGTCGGAGAGGTTTCGCGGCGCGCCCCGGTTGAATCTCGATCCTGAAAACGGAATGACGCTTTGCATAGCGTGTGACCTCTGCGCGCTGGCCTGCCCGGTCGATTGCATCGAGGTGGGCTCGATACGGCGCGAGGTTCGCGACGGTGACAAGATAAACAAGAAGAAGGTGCTGACGACGTTCACCTTCGACACGTCGCGATGCATGTTTTGCAATCTGTGCGTGGAAGCCTGTCCGACTGATTGCCTCGAGCTGACGCAGAGCTTCGAGCTAGCGGTGTATCATCGCTCGGGCTTTCGATGGGACCGCGAGATGCTCGAGAAGGGTATAAATTATGTGCGGTATGTGAAGTAGTCAGTCGTTATTGGCCATATTGGTCCATAGGTCCTATATGCAACTACACGGTTGGGAAGCAGCGCTGTTTTACGTGCTCGCGATCATGACTTTGTTCATGGCGGTCTTCGTTGTGACCGCTCGCGTGGCTGTTCACTCGGCTCTGTTTCTCATTTCAACTCTGGTAAATGTCGCGTTGCTGTTTATTCTCTTGCGCGCTGAGTTCGTAGCCGGCGTTCAGATACTCGTCTACGTCGGCGGAGTGATGGTGCTGTTTCTGTTCGTGATCATGCTTGTTCAGACTCGCGCTGAGGAAGAATCGCGAGTGAGACTGTACACCGGGCAAACCTGGCCGGCGGTGATCATTGCTCTGTTGCTGGCGGGCTCGTTCTACTTCGCGATGTCTCCCGCACAAGCTGCGTTCAGGCCGCCCGATGCGACGACGGCCATCGCGGAGACCGCTGAACGAGCTTCTGCCGGCGCGGGGCTGAACATTTCCAAAGACACTCAGGAAGTCGGTGAACAGCTTTACCGCCAGGCGGCTTTACCTTTCGAGATAGCATCGCTGCTGTTGCTGGTCGCGATGGTCGGCGCGGTGCTTCTAGCGCGCGGAACAAAGCAAGAGAAGTATTATGAATAACAGATTGCCGATCGCCGATTGCCAATTGCCGATTGACGTTGCGCTGAACTTCTTCGCAAATCCACAATCGGCAATCGACAATCGGCAATTCCAAGGGGGAACGCAGTGATTAGCATAATCATAGGCGTGCTTGCCTATGTGGCCCCGGTACTCTTACAGGCTCAGCCATTTCTAAAGCGGTTTGAACCTACTCTTATCAACTTCCTGATGCTGAGCTTTCTGTTGTTCGTCGTGGGAGTCGCCGGAGTCCTGTCGCGCCGCAACATCATCATCATATTCATGTCTATCGAGCTTATTCTGAATGCGGTCAATCTTAATTTGATCGCGTTCTCGCGCTACCTCGACATCAACAAGGATGCGCTGGCAGCAAAGGGCCTGGCGGTGAACCCGCTCGCCGGACCCGTGTTCACCATTTTCATCATTGTCGTGGCTGCGGCTGAAGCGGCGGTGGGGTTGGGTATCGTGATCGCGATGTTCCGCAATCGCGAAACCGTCGCAATCGATGAGATAGACCTTTTGAAGTGGTAACGAATTGGTTCAGCGTTCCGGGTTTGAAACCGTGAACTCTGAACTCTGAACTCTGAACTCTGAACCGTTATGCTCAAACTCGTCTGGCTTATTCCGGTCCTTCCGCTACTGGGGTTCTTGTTCAACTTTCTCCTGGGCCGCAAGCTCCGGCTCAGCGAACGCGCCGTCACCACCGTGGCGTGTGGCGTAATCCTTGTCTCGATGTTGCTCACGCTGGGAGCGTTCTACGAATATCACTGGACCTTCAATCCCGCGAACGAGGACAAACCATACCTCACCAGCAACGACGGATTTCCGGGAGCGTTCACGTGGCTGCCCGGGGGCGCGGCGCATAACACTCAAGGGCAGCAGACGGGCGCGGTCTCGAATTTCAACATCGAGTGGAGCTACCAGATTGATCAGCTCTCGCTGGTGATGATGTTCATCGTCACCTTCGTCGGCTTCTGGATTCACGTCTTCGCCACCGGCTACATGCGCGGCGATAAAGGCTACTATCGGTTTTTCGCTTACTTGAATCTGTTCATGTTCATGATGCTCCTGCTCGTAATGGGCTCAAACTTCATGATCATGTTCATCGGTTGGGAAGGTGTCGGGCTTTGCTCATACCTGCTTATAGGCTACTACTTCAATAAGCAAGAAGCGGCGGACGCGTCGAAGAAAGCGTTCGTCGTCAACCGCATCGGCGACTTTGGAATGGTGTTGGCCATCGCAGGCGTGTTCGCGACTTTCGGCACGCTTCAGTTTCATGATGTAGCAAACCTATCGGCCGCATATCCACAAGAGCATCTCTGGCAGTTCGGATTGATGTCGTGGCTTGCGCTCGGGCTGTTCATCGGCGCTACGGGCAAGAGCGCGCAGATACCGCTGTACATCTGGCTGCCGGATGCGATGGCCGGACCTACGCCGGTGTCGGCGCTGATACACGCCGCGACGATGGTGACCGCCGGTGTGTTCATGGTTACGCGCACAAACTTCATCTTTCAGCGCTCGGTCACGATGATGATGATCGTAGCGCTGGTCGGATGCTTGACGGCTTTCATCGCCGCCACGATCGGCATTACGCAAACCGACATCAAAAAGGTGCTCGCCTACTCGACCGTCTCGCAGCTCGGCTACATGTTTATGGGCGCGGGAGTCGGCGCGTTTGTCGGAGCGATCTTCCACGTATTTACCCACGCGTTCTTCAAAGCACTGCTCTTCCTCGGATCGGGCTCGGTCATTCACGGCATGCATCACGAACAGGAGATGCCGCGAATGGGCGGACTCAAGAAATATCTGCCGACGACTTACAAGACGATGCTCATGGGATGGCTTGCGATATGCGGCATCTTCCCGTTCGCCGGCTTCTTCTCTAAAGACGAAATCCTATGGAAGACGTTTTCAACCAGAATCTTTGGCGGTGGATGGATACTATGGGTTGTCGGATTCATTACAGCAGGAATGACTGCGTTTTACATGACCCGGTTGATGGGACTCACGTTCTGGGGCAAAGAGCGGTTCCGCAAGAGCCAAGGCGAGGGCCACGATTCTCACGGTGATCATCACGGACCGGTTGAGCCGCACGAGTCGCCGCGCAGTATGACGGTGCCTCTTATCGTGTTGGCGGTGGGCTCGGTTGTCGTAGGGTGGCTGGGCTTTCCGGGTGGAGCTAAGTTCAACGCCTTCGAGCGCTGGCTGGAACCTGTGATCGTAGATGTGAACCGAACACCCGCCACTCGGTTCCATGCCGCGGAAGCGGCTCCTGAAGCCAGTTCTGTGTCGGTGCCCGCAGAAACGGGCGCCGGTGAATCTACAGCCGCGCACGGAGAAACGGCGCATGAAGGCATTAGCGGGATTGAATTGTTGCTGATGGTTCTTTCCGTCGCCATCGCGGCAGGGGGCATGTATCTCGGATGGGTCTTCTACGTGAAGCGGCCCGATCTGCCGAAAGTGTGGGCGGCGAAGCTGCGCCCGCTATACACGCTTAGCTTCAACAAGTGGTATTGGGACTACTTGCTCGACGTGAAGGGAGTTGAAGCGGGTAAGGCACTAGATAACGCTCTGTGGGACGTTGATTCGCAGTTCGTAGACGGCGGCGTGAATGGCAGCGCCTGGGTCACGAGGTTCTGGTCTGCGGTCACCGGCTGGTGGGACAAGTGGGTGATCGACCTGGCGGTGAATGCTACCGGCTGGATCACACGCGCAGGCTCGTTCGTGCTGCGCACAGTTCAGACCGGCTTCTGGCAGAACTACGTATTGATGTTCGCGGTAGGGTTGTTTGTCATTTTGATTTATTACGTGTACCCGGCGATATCGACCACGATCAAAGGTTTCACCGGGAAATAGGTCCTATAGGTCCTTCAGGTCCAATAGGTCGACGAGGAGACTCTGGCTATGCCTGGTCGCATTCAAATCTTCGGCATCGGCATCCTCTCGTGGGTGACGTGGCTCCCGGCGGTTGGCGCCATCGTGCTTTTGTTTTTCAACCGAGCCAAGAACAACAGCATTCGCGGATTCGCGAATATGTGGATCGTGCTGTGCTTCCTGGTTTCGGTTCCGCTGGTGACAGGTCTTGGAGGGGGTCGCCCGGGCTATGACCGAGCTTATGGCGGATTGCAATTCATCGAAGACCATGACTGGATACCGCTGATCGGCGCGCGCTATCAACTCGGCGTCGATGGCCTTGCGTTGGTGTTGGTAATGCTCACTACGCTGTTGGGCGTTCTCTCGATCATCTGTTCGTGGGCGTACATCCGTGAGAAAGGCCGCGAAAAAGAGTACTACATAATGATGCTGCTTCTTCAAAGCGGCATGCTCGGCGCTTTCGTCTCGGCCGACCTGTTTTTGTTCTTCATTTTCTGGGAAGTGATGCTCGTGCCGATGTATTTCCTCATCGGCATCTGGGGCGGCAAGAACCGGCTCTACTCGGCAATCAAATTCTTCCTCTACACGTTGGTTGGATCGGTGGTGATGCTGCTGGCGGTGCTGAAGCTCTTCTTCATCTTCCCCGATGTAGTCAAAGCGCAGCGCCCCGCCGTTGAAGCGACCGCTCGGCAGATCGCCTCAAGCAGCATTGCTGATCCTGAACGTCGAGGTCAGGTCAACGAGGGAATGCTGAATCTGGCGCTCGATGCGATGAAGCGCGCCGACGGCATCGATCCGCAGACTAAGCAACCGCTGCCTTCGGGCTACGCCCACAGCTCGTTCAACATCACTGCGATGACCGCGATCGGTCCTCACATCAAGACCGTCTTTGGATTGGGGCTGGTCATATGGTTGTTCATTGGCTTCGGGCTTTCATTCGCGATCAAAGTGCCGATGTTCCCGTTTCACACCTGGCTGCCGGACGCGCACTACGACGCGCCGACCGCCGGCTCGGTGATACTGGCGGGCGTGCTGCTGAAGATGGGAACGTACGGATTCATGCGATTTTCATTGCCGATCTTCCCGGACGCGGCTACAGACTCGAGAGTGCGTACGTGGATGGTGACGCTTGCGATTATCGGCATAATCTATGGCGCGCTGGTGGCGATGGCGCAAAAGGACGTCAAGAAGCTGGTCGCGTACTCGTCGGTTTCGCACTTGGGCTTCGTGATGCTGGGACTGTTTGCATTCAATCCGAACGGGATCAACGGCGCGGTGATGCAGATGATCAACCACGGGATCTCGACCGGCGCGCTGTTCATGTTGGCAGGCATTCTTTACGAGCGCCGGCACACCTATGAGATCTCCGAGTTCGGCGGGCTCGCTTCGGTGATGCCAACTTTTGCGACGATATTTTTGATCGTCACGTTGTCGTCACTGGGCTTGCCGCTTATGAATAACTTCATCGGCGAGTTCCTGACGATACGAGGCGCGTTCGAAGCGAGAGTCTCCTGGGGCGCATTCGCCGCTGTCGGAATAATTCTCGGTGCGGCGTATATGCTGTGGCTCTATCAGCGAGTGTTCTTTGGACAGGTAACGAACAAAGCAAACGAAGGCTTGAAGGATCTGGACGCGCGCGAGGCGTGGCAGTTCGCGCCGCTGATCTTCTTGATCTTCTGGATCGGAATCTATCCGAAGCCGCTGCTGTCTTACATCGAGCCGCAAACAAACGTGGTGGTCGCGCAGGTGCAACCTGACTACTTCAAAAACACAACGCAGCGCCCACAGGTCGCTGAAGAGCAACAAAAGTAAGGTTCAGGGTTCCGGGTTCTTGGTTCAGGGTTGAACCGTGAACCCTGAACCCCGAACTCTGAACTGATTTTATGCAAACTGACTTTCAGACCATCGCGACTCAGGCAATGCAGTTCATCATGCCTGAAGGCATCCTCACCCTTTTCGCGTGCGCCGCGCTGGTGCTCGACGTGATGCTCCCGCGCGATCGAAAGCGCTTCGTTGCGTGGGTCTCACTTTTGGGAGTGGGCCTCGCATTCGCCTCGCTCTGGATCCTTTACACAAGCATAGTCAGCAAGGGTACGCCTCGCACAGCCTTCTTCGACATGATCGTCCTCGACAGCTATGCCGTCGTGTTCAAGTCGATCTTTCTAATCGGCGCGGCACTGTCGATACTGCTCTCGATCAAGTATCTCGAGATCGAAGGCGAGCAGCGAGGCGAGTACTACGGGCTAATACTATTCTCGGTAATCGGCATGATGTTCATGGCTTCGAGCGTGGACCTGCTGGCGTTGTTCATCTCGCTCGAGTTGATGGCGGTGTCGGTCTACATCCTGGTCGGCTATTTCAGGCGGGATAAGAAGTCTAACGAAGCCTCGATGAAATATTTTCTGCTCG
Organism: Blastocatellia bacterium; assembly: GCA_017883315.1. Classification (GTDB taxonomy): domain Bacteria; phylum Acidobacteriota; class Blastocatellia; order UBA7656; family UBA7656; genus Onstottus_A. The sequence continues at coordinate 8,982 of JADGNW010000303.1, forward strand.
GCGCGTTTTCATCGGGTGTGCTGCTTTACGGCATATCGATGGTCTACGGACTCACCGGTTCGACTAATCTCGCGAAGATCGCGGCGGCACTGCCTATCGTCGCCAGCGCCAACTTCAACCCGTTCGGTGCAGCGGCTCCTCCCGACATGCGATACCTGCTGCTGATGTCGATGATCTTGATGGCAGCCGGGATGTTTTTCAAAGTCGCGGCCGTCCCGTTTCATATGTGGGCGCCCGACGCATACGAAGGCGCGCCCACTTCGATTACGGCATTCATGTCTGTGGGCGTCAAAGCCGCAAGCTTCGCGATGTTCGGCAGATTGTTTCTTTACGGTCTTCCCGATCTTCGCGGTTCATTGGCAGGCGATCCGGCGAGCGGCATTCCGAGCCTGCCGGGCTGGGCGCTGTTGTTGGGAATAGTGTCCGCGATCACAATCGTGTGGGGTAATCTCGGCGCGCTTACGCAGAACAACACAAAGCGGCTCCTTGCCTATTCGTCGATTTCGCACGCGGGCTACGTGCTGCTGGGCTTGATCGCCGGGAACCAAACCGGCTACACGGGATTCGTCATTTATCTGTTCATCTACACGATCATGAATCTCGGAGTGTTCGGCTGCATCATCGCGCTGCGCCGGCGCGGCATCGTCGGCGATCGAATGGAAGATCTGAACGGCTTAATGAAGAAAGCTCCCGGGCTGACGGTGATGATGACGATCTTTCTGTTGTCTCTTGGAGGCATTCCTCCGACAGCCGGGTTCATCGGCAAGTTCTATTTGTTCGCAGGCCTGATTGAGACCGGCAACCCGTGGCTCGTCCGATTAGCGATCTTGGCCGTCCTGATGAGCGTGGTGTCGCTCTACTATTACATTCGGTTTATCCGCGCGATGTACATCGAAGGCGAGACCGAGCCTCAGCCGGTAACGCTTGCGCCTTCGCTTCGAGTGGCGCTCGTAGCGGCGGCAATTCTCGTGATATACATCGGCGTGTTCCCTCAGCGGTTGATCGACCTTACACAAAAAGCGGCCACGAGCCCGGGGCTCAAGACCTACTCTTACCAGCAAGGCGCAACCAAACCCGCCGAGCCCGCAACTCCGCCGCCCGCGCGCGGCATGCCGGGCGAGCGTGATCGCCAGACTGCGACTCCGCCTCGTTAAGGAGCGCAACGACGCAAACCGAAGACAGCAACGAAGCAAAGCCGGAGAAGCAGAGTAACGGCATAAGCTGGCGTCAAGCGACAACAACGGTCGGGCTGGCGCTTGCGATTCCGTGGATGATCGGTGTGCCCGCGCTCGTCGGATGGTGGGTGGATAAGAAGTTCGCGACCACTCCGCTCTGGTTTATTGTGGGATTGTGCTTAGGATTACTGAGTACGGCACTGGACATCTATCAGCTTATGAAACGATTCGGGCAGTTCAAATAATGCGGTTGCTCGCCCGAATCGCCCAAGCCGATCATAGAGACGCAAACGCTGCGTCTAACGCTGTGATCAGTGCATCAATATCGGACTTCGACGCGACGAGCGGCGGGCCAAGGCGAATCACGTTTCCATACAAGCCCCCCTTACCGATCAACACTCCGCGACGGCGCGTCTCTTCAAACACTCGAAGCACCGATTGCGCGTCAGGCTCTTTAGTCGTGCGGTCCTTCACGCACTCGATCGCCTGCATCAATCCCATCCCGCGCACATCGCCGATCACCGAGTACCTGTCTTTCAGCTCATCGAGCTTCGAGCGCAGATAGTCGCCGACTACTCGAGCGTTGCGAGGCAGATCGTTTTCTTCGATCACGCGAATCGTCGCGAGCGCCGCCGCGCACGTCACCGGGTTTCCCCCAAACGTCGAGAACGTCAATCCGGGATATTTGTCCGCGACCTCGGGTATCGCGGTCGTGCAACCGATCGGTGCCCCGTTAGCCATGCCCTTTGCGAATGTCATCATCTCGGGCTGCACGTCCCAATGCTCGATGCCGCACCAGTGATCCCCCGTTCGTCCCCAACCGGTTTGCACTTCGTCGCAGATGAAGATGCCGCCATAGCGCCGGACGATATCAGTCACGACTTTGAAGTAATCCTTCGGAGGAGTGATGAACCCGCCTACTCCCATGATCGGCTCCGCGATGAACGCCGCGATCTGGCCGGTCGTCGAGGTCTGAATAAGTTCTTCAACGTCGCGGGCGCACTCCAACGCACAACTCTCGGGTTTCAAGTTGAACGGACAGCGATAGCAATAAGGCGCGTGAGCGTGAACGATGCCTGGCGCCGAAGGCCCGTGCTTCCACGGCGCGTGCCCGCTTGCCGTCATATTCGTCACCGAGCGCCCGTGGTAAGCGTGACGCAGCGCAATTATCTCGGTTCGGCCGGTGTAGATTCGAGAAAGCACCATCGCCGTCTCGTCGGCTTCAGTGCCGCTGTTGGTGAAGAAGCTTTTCTTCAATCTGCCTGGCGTGATGCCGGCGACTTTCTCCGCAAGATCGGCTTGCGGCTCGTTGATGTAGAGCGTCGACGTATGCGCGATCCTGCCGATCTGTTCGCTAACTGCTTTCACAACTTCGGGTCTCGCGTGACCGATCGAAGTCGTGAGCACTCCGCCAAAACAATCAAGATAGCGATTCCCCTCGGAGTCCCACACGTGCATGCCTTCACCGCGATCGAGCGCAATCGGATGCTCATAGTAAGTCGCCGCGCAGGGCCAGATGTATTCCTTGTGCTTCGAGATTAGTTCGGTTGAAGACGCTTTTTCCGTCACGTTAGCTGTCATGGAAACCTCCGTATCACTATGATTTCACGCTTGTGAAGGCAGGACAATTAAACAACACGCACACTGGAGCGTCAATGCTGACGACTCCTCGTCTAGCGAGGCGAGCGAATTCAGGTATAATGAGAAACCCTTGAACGCGTACGAGCTACAGGTCACGTTTGCGCTTGATAATTACCACGACCTCGCGGGTCACTCAGGGATTCAGTTTTGATGTTCGCGAGTCCTGAAAACTAAAGGACAGCATGCACTGACCTTCTCTCAACCGGGCCAAGGGGATCGCGGACGACGCCTTTCAATGGAAAATCTGGCACACACACTGCTCGGGCTCTCAATCGCAAAAGCAGGGCTCGAACGCGCGACACCGCTGGCAACAACGACGCTGGTGATTTCTTCGAATCTTCCTGACGTAGATGTGTTCAGTCGTTTGGAAGGCGGCGCCGTCGGCTATCTGGAATATCATCGTGGGTTCACGCACGGGTTTGTCGGGCTGGCGCTCCTCGCCGCAGCGTTGACAGTGGCGCTGATGTTTTTGGATCGCAGGATTCGGTTGCGGCGCGACCCGTTCAGGAGACCGCTCAGGCCGGTCAGGATTTTCTTCATCGCGTATCTGGGCGGACTCGGGCACACGTTCATGGACTTCACCAATAACTACGGCGTTCGCCCGTTGCTGCCGTTCAGCAGTCGATGGTTCTATGGCGACCTGGCTTTTGTAGTCGATCCATGGATCTGGCTGATACTCGGCGCCGCGGTTGTATGGCTAACGTCGACCGACGCGGCGCGAAAGTTCATCTGGCTCGTGATCGGAACCCTCGCGGCTTTAGCGGTAGGGTATGCGCTTAGGCATCCTTACGATTCGCAGATGCTGACGGTGCCAACTACGGCTCGAGCGATTTGGTTTGTCGGGCTCGCCGTCATTGTATTGGGTTGCGTGTTTCGCTGGCGCAACGCAGGTGAAAAGCTCGCCCGGTATTCGCTCCTGCTGCTTGGGCTTTATTACTGCGGGATGTGGATGGCGCATCAGTCGGCGATGAAAGAAGCGCGTGCCTCGTTGAAGGCTCCGGAAGTGAGCTCGATGGCTGTTTGGCCGGCGCCCGCAAATCCGGTGATGTGGCAAGCCGCCGCGCGAACAAGCGGCGCGGTTTACGTACGCAACGTCAACCTTGCTGATAAACAGGAGCAGTGGCGCGAGCTGCCGGCTCTTGATCCAAAGCTTGCTGATGCGTTGCGTCAATCAAACGACGCGCGCGCCTTTCTGGATTTCATGCGGTACGGCACGGCGAACGTCGAAGCGCGTGCGGATGGGACGACGGTGGTTTCGTTGCGTGATCTTCGCTTCGACTTGACGATGCGTGTTGAGCTCGATCGCGATGGAACAGTGACATCCACGGACGTGCACTGGTTCTAGCCTCTTCTGCTACGGACTACTGACCACGGACTACGGACTACGGACACCTTTGTATTGCTTCGGTCTTTACAGCACAATAGAATTGAACACACCAGGAATGAACACAATCAGCATACGCCCCGGCTTCGTGCCTTATACTCTGGCAGCGGCAGTTGTGATGACTGTGGGTTCGGCGTTGCTCAAGCAAGGGTGGCCCGTAGCGGCGCTTGCTTGTTGGGCGCTGCTCTTCCCGGTAGCTCTGTTCGCCGCATTCGATCGCATCGAGTTCGACGGCGAGGCGATTCGCCACCGCGGTCCCCTTGCGTTCCTGCTGACTCATCTTCTTCGATCGCGCCGCGACTTGCTGGTTTCTGACATCGAAACCATAACGACCGAGACAACGCGACTGAGCTTCGCGACCGGCGATGCGCGAATCAGCTACCACACTCGCATCAGCGGCGCGACCGTCGAGATAGTCGTTCGCTCGCACCGCTCCACCTATGAACAATTTATCAAAGCCCTGTTTCGCGCGGCTGGCCCGCACAAGCTCGATCCGCGCTCGTTTGAGATTTATGAATACTTCGAAACCGGCAATGCGCTGAAGGGCTCGCCGATCCTCAAGAGCGACATTGCAGCGATGCCCGCGCCGGTGCTGCGTCGAATCGGAAACTCGCTGAAGCTTGCAGGCAAGCTTGCGCAGGCTTCGAGCTATTTCCGAGTCGCGTACGAAAAGGAGCCGCGGAATCCGCAACTTCTTTATGAGATGTCGCGGTTCTTTCGCACTTCTGCGCAAAGGGAAGACACACGCTTACTGCAGCGCTCGGACGCGTGTTTAAGACTGGCGTCGCGGCTGGCAGGCGACGAAGCAGACTTGATCGAGCGAATCGGCGAAGCGTTTTTCGAGCGGCTTGACTTCAAGCGAGCGTCTGATTGTTTCCGCCGCGCGCTGGCGCTTGATCCCGCGCGCTTTCGATCGA
>JADGNW010000304.1 GCA_017883315.1 Blastocatellia bacterium
GCCAATCATATCAACGCGAGACGAACCGTTAAAGGCGAATGCAGGCTCAGGGGTGAAACTTGCAGCGCTTGAAAGCGGCATGCTAGATTGAACTTCATCTTATCGCTGGACTTTCAAACCATCCTGAGGAGCAACCGCTAATGTCACAACCGGCTTCTTCAATATCTGAAAACACACCGCGCCCACTCACTTCGCTTACCGACGAAGAGTCCCTCTTTCGCCAATCAGTCCGTGAGTTCGCCGAACAACAGGTCCGTCCGCTTGCAAGCGAGATGGATGAAAAGGGCAAGTTCGCGCCCGAGCTCATTCAACAGTTCTTCGATCTCGGATTGATGGGAATCGAAGTTCCCGAAGAGTACGGCGGCCAGGGCGGCAGCTTCTTCAACGCGATCCTGGCAGTCGAAGAGCTTTCGCGGGTCGATGCCTCCGCCGGGGTTATCGTCGATGTGCAAAACACGCTGGTCAATAATGCGATTCTGCGTTGGGGCAACGAAGACCAGAAGAAGAAATATCTCGCGAGGCAGTCGGCCGACACTGTCGGAGCTTACGCGTTGTCGGAAGCCGGTTCGGGCAGCGACGCCTTCGCGCTCACGACGAAAGGCGAAGACAAGGGCGACTCCTTCGTGTTGAACGGTCGCAAGCTGTGGATCACCAACGGCGCCGAAGGCGGCTTGTTCATCGTGTTTGCCAACGTCGCGCCGGACAAAGGCTACCGCGGCATCACCGCGTTTCTAGTCGAGCGAGACCTTCCGGGCTTCACTGTTGGTAAGAAAGAGAACAAGCTCGGCATCCGCGCGAGTTCGACGTGTGAATTGATTCTTGAAGACTGCGCGGTGAAGAAAGAGAACGTCCTCGGTGAAGTTGGCAAGGGCTACAAGATCGCGATCGAGACTTTGAACGAAGGGCGCATTGGGATCGGCGCTCAGATGGTCGGCGTAGCGCAAGGCGCGCTCGAATGCGGCGTCAACTACACCAAAGAGCGTCAGCAGTTCGGCAAGTCGATTGCGGGCTTCCAGGGCGTTCAGTTTCAGATCGCGCAGATCGCCACCGAGCTTGAAGCCGCGCGGTTGATGGTCTATAACTGTGCGCGAATGAAAGACGCTGGCGAGAACTTCGTGATGCAAGCGGCGATGACCAAGCTATTCACTTCACAAGTCGCCGAGCACGTCACGTCGCAGGTAGTCGAGCTTTACGGCGGCTACGGTTACACCAGGGATTATCCGGCTGAGAAATACTACCGAGACGCCAAGATCGGAAAGATCTACGAAGGAACCTCGAACATGCAGCTTCAGACGATCGCCAAGTTGATTCTAGGCGACGTGTAAGTGGCCGGCGTTGTGGACGCCTAACTTCAATTTCCAAGGAGGAGAAGCATGAATTTTCAAAGATCGATTCGTGTTTGCAGTGTGTTGTTCTTACTGTTCAGTCTGAGCATCGTCTCATACGCACAAGGGCGTCGCGACGATGACAGGCGTCAAAACGAGGGCCGATGGGAGATGCTCGGGACATCGCATGTAGATGGCAGGAACGATCACGATAGAATCACCGTGAACAACCGCGGGATGTTCCGGGCCCTGCAGCTTGGCGTCAGGGGCGGGGCGATTGAGTTCCATCGAATCGTTGTTCACTTCGAGAACGGCCAGGACTCGGACCTAGAGGTACGAGATAGAATTGAGGACCGTGGCAGAACCCGGACCATTGACCTCCCCGGTGACCGCCGCAGGATTCGAAGCATCGAGTTCTGGTATTCGAAGGAGAGATGGCGCTCGCGCCCGTCCGTGAATGTTTGGGGAATGCGCTGAAGCGCGGTAGTGTCGCTAAACCAATAACTGGCGTCGGACGTGCCAAACGCTGACGCCTCCACGTAGTGGCGAATTTATTCGCTCAGGCAACTGTGCTCAGGAGTGCAGTGCGGACGAATGAATTCGTTACTACGTGAAAACATCCCCGCTAAAGAGGAGGATTGAGATGGCTCAAGTGTCACTGTCAAAGAGAGCGGGTGCTGAATTCATCGGTACGTTTTGGCTGGTGTTCGGCGGCTGCGGCAGCGCCGTGCTGGCCGCGGCGTTTCCCGGGCTTGGCATCGGGTTCGCCGGTGTAGCGCTAGCGTTTGGCTTGACCGTATTGACCATGGCGTACGCGATCGGGCACATCTCGGGATGCCACTTGAACCCCGCGGTCTCTGTCGGCCTCGTTGTCGGCAAGCGCTTTCCAGTTTCCGAGTTGCTGCCGTACGTCCTCGCGCAAGTTGTGGGTGCGATCGCGGGAGCGGGCGTGCTATACGTGATCGCCAAAGGCAAGGCCGGCTTCAGTCTCACAGGCGGGTTTGCTTCGAATGGATATGCCGACCACTCGCCGGGTGGCTACACCTTGCTCGCTTGTTTCGTAGCCGAGGCCGTGCTTACGTTCTTTTTCCTGATGATCATTCTCGGCTCGACCGATTCACGAGCGCCTGCAGGGTTCGCGCCAATCGCGATCGGCCTTGGACTTACGTTGATTCACCTGATCAGCATTCCGGTGACGAACACTTCGGTTAATCCCGCGCGGAGCACGGGTCCGGCGATCTTCGTCGGCGGATGGGCGTTGTCGCAGCTCTGGTTGTTTTGGTTGGCTCCGATTCTTGGGGCCGCGATCGCCGGCGGCTTTTATGCGCTGATCGCCGGGAGCCCGAAGGACAGCGACTGACCAGTTGGCACCACGTAGTAACGAATTTATTCGTTCTGGCTCACTCAAGAGAATCTACATCTGAACGAATAAATTCGTTACTACGTGGTGCTGCTCTACCGTTCTCGTTACTCGACCCATGAGACCCTTAGCGGGGCGATGCCTTACCAGTACCGCAAACTGACACCCGACGAACGTGATCGCGTGGTACAGGAGCGCCAAGCCCGCGGCTTTCCACTTCATGCGCCACCGCACCCGATGCACGACGCCGGGCGTTACCTGATCACTGCCGCCAATTTCGAACACAGGCACATAATGGTTTCGTCGGAGCGGCGAACGGATTTCGAGGCCCGCTTGCTGCAGAACCTGCGTGAGATTGACTCCACCGTTTTTGGTTGGGTAGTTCTGCCCAATCACTATCATGTGCTTCTGGGAGTCAACGAATTAAACGGTGTTTCGTCCGTCATCCAAGGACTGCACGGCAAGACTGCACGTGAGTGGAATCTACTAGATGGCTTAGTCGGAAAGCGGAAAGTGTGGTATCGCTTCAGCGATCGCAAGATACGGAATGAGCTTCACTTCTATCGCGCGCTGAACTATGTTTCTTTCCATCCAGTCAAGCACGGGTATGTAGACTCGGTTTACGATTGGCCCTGGTCGAGCGTGCATAACTACCTGGAAGCTAGGGGTCGTGAATGGTTGCGTGACAACTGGAGACAGTACCGACCGGATCGAATGGGCCGCGGGTGGGATGATTGAACGAATGAATTCGTTACTACGAAGCTGTGGGGCGGGCGTGGGATGATTGTTTCCCCCTCGGATATGGGCCTTTGAATTTGAGTTGAGATGATTCGCATGAAACTCATTCTTGATATTGCAACCGTATTAGGTGGGATTGCCGGAATCTGGTTCCTCTTGCAACAGGCTTCAGCTTCTCAGGTTCGTCGGCCAGGCGCCACCGTGAGGACGTAGCGTTGTCTATAGCGCGATGACCATCGAACCCGAAATGATCGTCATCCCCGCTGGTGACTTCTTAATGGGCTCCGACTGCGGCGCGGATAACGAACGCCCAGTTCATCGAGTGCTCGTTGACGAGTTCGCGATCGGCCGCTTTGCCCTTACTAATCGGCTCTATCAATTCTTCATCGGAGACACCGGTCATCAAGCTCCACCAGGTTGGAACGATCCGCGCTTCGCTCATCCAGATCAACCGGTCACGAGCGTAAGCTGGTTCGACGCGACCGCTTACTGTGAGTGGCTATCAGAGAAAACCGGCAAGCTCTATCGTCTCCCGACCGAAGCTGAATGGGAGCGAGCGGCGCGCGGAGGACTCGAAGGCAAGCTTTACACTTGGGGCGATGAAGCTCCGCAGGATCAACCTGACTACTCGAAGCTCTGGCTCAATGGTCCTGAACGCGTAGGTCAGCGGCCGCCAAATGGCCTTGGGCTTCACGACATCTCGGAGAACGTTCACGAGTGGTGCTCAGATTGGTATGATGAGCATTGCTATTCGACGTCACCGTCGATCAATCCTCAAGGCCCGTCTACCGGAACACGGCGAGCTTCGCGCGGGGGGTCCTGGCGGCACCAGATCAAGATCACTCGCGTTGCCGCGCGCAGCAGCATCCCACCCGATTTCAAATACAGCGACTACGGTTTCCGTTGCGCTATGAGTTTGTGAGTTCCGAAGTCTTGACTGATGCCCCGAAATCCACTCTCTTTGTAGAGCTGGCCGCGCTTGTTCGATTCAATCTCGGAAACGACCTTGGCCATTCGGCTCCGCCGTATCGGAATCGGCCCTCCATTTGATTCGCCCTACATAAATCTGATAGAAAGCTCACAGAGCATCCGGTATGATAAACGCCACAGAATAGTGGTCCAGTCCGCAGTGGCTTCGATTCGTTGATCGAATTGTGAATTGTTTCAGTGAGGGATTACGTCATGACTGCTTCATTCACGAATAGCTCTCGAGCACAATGGTTTCGGCTTTGTCAGTTTCTCAGAAACCGGCCCGCAAGAAATTTGCTGATTAGCTCGATGCGCGCCGGAGTGGTCGCGACGATCGTTGCCGGAGTTGTCGTGCCTGCCCCCACGCGAAGCGCGCAGCAATTGAACCCAGCCGATGGGAAGCTCGCGTGCGCGACGCCGAGTGTTGACCTGGCTTTTATCATTGATCGCTCTGGTAGTTTCGATATGAACAAGGTGGGACAGTCCTACAATGTTCAGATCGACGGAGTGCTTCGTGCGCTACGCGATCCGTCTGTGATTCCCCGCGATGGCTCCGTTGCAGTTACCGTTGAGACTTTCGCGGGGAGTGGGACTATTCAAGTCCCGTTCAAGCAGATTGATACGGCTGCGGAGGCTGAGGCAATCGCCTTAATGGTTGAAAGCCTGAGATGCACGGCGATCAACTGCACGCCGGCCGGCTCATGCCCCCTCTTCGGATCCAATCCTGCCAGCAACTATGCCCCTGCCATTACGACTGCCAGTAACCATCTGAACGCGAATCATAGGCCCGGCGCGCGACAAGTGCTTCTGCTGTCCTCAGACGGCCAGCCCAGTGATATATGCTTCGCAGTGGTTGCGGCCACACGCGCCAGCGACGCCGCTCTTGGAGTTCAGTTCGAGATAGACTTAGTTCTGTTGGCTTTCGATCCGGAGCAAGCTGAGATTTGTAAAGACACGGGTGCCGGGATCGACCAGATAGTATTGCCGCAGCCGGCCGGCGATCTTCCCGGGGCAGTGCTGGCAATCGAAAGAGGTGACTGCAACAAGCCCTGCGCGAGTCTGGATGACAGCGGTGTCAAGGCTGACTGCGACCGCCAAGTCAAAGAGTTCGCGGAACTCACGCGGGATGTGCTTCGAAGCCACGTGGCTAAGTTAGACTTGACGGTCAACACCGAAGCGGATACGCCGGTGAACGGGATGCTTTCGCTCAGGCAGGCAATCGAGCGCGCCAACGACAATGGCGGTTCGACGAATATTACTTTCACCACTGATGTCAAAACGATCAGGCCGCTAGTGCCATTACCCGCGCTGACCGCGCCCGACATCAGGATAGATGGGACAGGCGGCTGCGAGGGACCTGATTGTCCCCTTCCTTCGGTGACTATCGATGGATCGAGGACGGACACGATGATGGGCGAACGACATGGTGATGGGATTTTGATTCGGTCAAACCGAGACGTTGTACGCGGCCTTCGGATCATCAACTTCAACAGGGCTGGAGTCGGTGTCCAGCCCTGTCGCCCGTGCGACAACGTAGGGTTCAACCTGATTGAGCAGAATGTATTGGAGCACAACCTAAAGGCAGGCGTGTGCGTCCTGGACCCGCTGCCGGATCCGGCGAACGCAGTCACCCACAATGTCGGCAATACGATCTCGCGCAATAACATATTAGGAAGCGATACACCGATAGACCTCGCGTGTGACGGGCCGACACCTAACGATGAAGGCGACCTGGACGAAGGCCCTAACACGCTTCTTAACTTTCCCGACACTCTGAACATCTCCAACGTAGGCGGCGTTGGTGGAACGGTGACGATACAGGGTCAGGTCGATAGCCCACCTCTGGGCGGCGGGACGGTGGAAATATTCGGCGCCAATTTCAGATGTATTCCAAACAAGGTTGTTTTGGATAGTGTGGTTTATCTTGGCAGCACTCCACTGGTCGGCAAGAGCTTCACGGCGAGCAGTCTGCCGGTGTCTCCAACCGGCGCCTACAGTGCTACCCTCACAGATTCGAGCGGGAACACATCTGAACTTGCAATTTGCTCTAATGCGCCAAGGCTGGCGCTTACTCAGAGTTCCCTTGAGTTCCCAGCGATCAGCGTGGGACAGAGTGAATCGTTGTCATTCACAATCACGAATACCGGCTGTGTCTCGCTCGCGAACCTGAATTACGAGCTCTTCCGAACAGTAGGCAAGAAGGAGAAGAAAGACGATAGCGGGGTTTTCTCTGTTGTGCCTCAGGGTCCGCAAACAGAGTTTCCAATGAAGATTGCGCCATGCGATACGCAAACGTTTAACTTAACATTCAAGCCTGCTATTCCCCGATTCGTCGCCGGATTCGCCTCTTCGCCAGGACTTCTCTTGCCTGAAGTCATTCAAGCCAGACTCAAATTCCGTAGTGATGCCGGAGAAGTTTCGCTCAACATTCTCGCTCACGTAGCGCCGCATGTGTTTTTGATCAATTCCGATGGCACGCAAGACAATCCGGTTCCAACGCTGACTCGTTCGGGTGACATATTTGAAGTCACCTTCTACGTTTTTGACTCTGATCCGTTTGATATCAAGGATGCGGTTTTCGAATTCGCATTCGATGACAATGGGAAGTGCGCAACGGTTCCCGTAGACAATAACCAGGCATCGCTTGCAGAAGTCATCACGAAAGTTTTCAATCCACCGCCTCCAACGGATCCGACCAAACGAGCCGGTCAGAGTCTAAAGATTATCCAGAGTTTCTCGAACGCGAATCAGCACCCTGAGACCAGGTTTGTTAAGGTGACAGTTAGCGGAGCGAATAACACTGCTATGTGCTGTGCGTTCCCTTGCAATCAAGCGGCCGCTCAGTCTGTTCGTAATACATCTGACACAAC
>JADGNW010000045.1 GCA_017883315.1 Blastocatellia bacterium
CGCCACGTGACCCTCAAGGCGTGCTGGCCACACGAGCCGGGGCCTTCGTGACGTTGAGGCACTCAGACGGGCAACTGCGCGGCTGCATCGGAACGATCGAACCGGCGCGCTCGAACGTCGCCGGAGAAATAATTCAAAACGCAATCAGCGCGGCGACTCGGGACCCGCGGTTTCCGGCGGTGTCGCGGAACGAACTGCCCGGCTTGAAATATGGCGTCGATGTTCTTTCCCAGCCAGAGTTTGCTCGCGGGCTCCAAGACCTGGATCCGTCGATTTACGGCGTCATTGTAGCGACGCTGGATGGATCACGGCGCGGGCTCTTGCTTCCACAAATCGAAGGCATCGATTCTGCGGAAGAGCAGTGGTTGGCAGTGCACTCGAAAGCTGGAATTAGACCGGGCACTCAGGTCCGAGTCGAGCGATTCACAGTGACTCGCTTCGGAAAGGATTGAGCTGAAGGTGACGCTAGAGCGCGAAGAGATACGAGTCATTCGGCACGCAAGCTTCTGCCTTTGTTGAGCGGGCTTGACCACGAGCGAAGGAACCGCTGATTTCCGCTGACGTTGTTTCGCTGATCTGCGCTGATCAGCGCACCGAAGGCAGCGTGAATCAGCGGTTCCTTCTCCCCGGGTAAGACAATCTGAACCATTAGCAAAGCTTGACACCCATTTATCGCGCCCGCTATTCTACTGGTTCTTTTTTTGAATCAACTTAGTAACGGGGAGAAACATGGCTAATCACAAATCGGCGGAGAAGCGGAACCGGCAGGCCGAAAGACGAAATGAAACGAATCGCCGCAATCGCAACCGCCTCCGCACTGAAATCAAGAAACTTCGAGCCGCAATCGACGCAGGCGATGCCGCAGAGGCGAAGTCACTCCTGGTTGGCACCGTGTCTCTCATCGATAAATCGATTCAGAAAGGCATCATTCATCAGAACGCTGCCGCTCGATACAAATCGAGACTCACTAGCGGCGTTAACGCGATGTCAGCCTGACAGACGTATGGAAAGGTCCTTCGATTCGCGACTCAAGAAATAGACATCTTACAGTCACGTCCTATAAACAACTTAGCGCGGGTTACCAGGCAAGGTTAACTCAACGATCAGGTATTCCATTTGAAGGCGCGGGGTAGCTTCAGAATTCTTTATCGCGTTATCGACCTCGGCGATACGGCGAAGGCCACGAACAAAATCAGCGCGTGGGGTCCGGCGCAAGCCCGCGAAAAAGTTATCGCTCCACTGCTTGGTAACATCCTTTATTTCCTGTGTGGACGCGCCGCGCTCGATTAGGTCTTTCCCTATCAGCAGCTTTCGATAATAGGTGGCAAGCGATCCGAGGATGGGCAGTGGATCCGAATCGTCGAGCAGACGGTTCATAAGCTTAAGCGCGCGCTTTCGGTCGCGCGAGATTATCGCATCCCACAGTTCCCAACTGGCATGCTCGCGCGCGCGCGGCACGAGTTCCTGAACGGCCGCAGCGTTGATCACGTTTCCGTCCGCATAAGCCGCGAGTTTTTCCAGTTCATTCGAAAGTCTCGTCAGTCCCGTGCCGATGAGGTCAATCAACAACTGCAGCGCGGCCGGTTCGATTTTGCACTCGAGTTCCTTGAGATAATCTTCAGCCCATCGTGTGGCATGAGCCTTATCAAGCACATCAAACGTCACTACAACACAACTCTTCACAAGCGTCGTCGTGAGCTTGCGGCGCTTGTCCGGCGACGCGGCTTGGAAGACAACAGTCGTTGTAGGAGCGGGGTTGTTCAGATATGCGAAGACCAGGTCCTGCTCGTCTTCTTTGATCTTGTCGAAATCGCGAACGACCACGATCCGGCGCGCGGCCATCATCGGCATTTGGTTCGCTGAGTCGAGCACCATCGCCGCAGTCGTTTTTGAGCCGGTCCCGTTATCGCTTCCGATCGTCAGCACCGTAAGGTTGAACAGCCGAAGCGATTCGTCGATTGTATTGTAAAGGGCTTGAAGCGCGAGCTCTTGCTGATACCGTTCTTCGCCCACGAAAAGGTATAGGGGCGCGATCTGTCCTTGACCGACTTTGGAACGTAAATCGGCAAACGTCAGCGCGCTGGTTTTTTTAGGCGGCCTTCGGCTCACAGTCCTTCCATGATCGTCGATATGATAGTTTGCGCGAAATCCTTCGCGATGCGGTCGACAGCGGGATTCTCTTCGTTGAAAAAAGATTGTGGATCGTCTGAAAGCTCGTATTCACCCTCGAATGACATTCGTGGATTCTGAAAAAGGATTTTGTGCGTTCTAAGGTCTCGCACTACTACGCTGACTATGATTCGAACATTCCAAACTCGCGTGCGGCCCTGGTTATCGAGGATGGAACCAACTGCTCTAAAGCCGCGAATGTCACCATCGATTACGGCGTCTGCGTTTTCCTTGTTGGTGACGACGTGAAGCCCTCGTGCTCGCTTGAGTATCTCTTCAATTACCGCTGAAGTGAATCGGCCCTCGACTCTATATTTGAGACTGGAGTTCTGAAAGACCGGCACCGCAATTGTCTTGATATCTGCGGGCAAACTCTTGCCCTTGCCGGCGGGCTTGTAGCCGCAGACGTTGACGATCACCGACAGCGAGATCGCAAAGAGTAACGGCTTGAACATCGCTCACTGATATTAGCTTTTGTTAGGCAGGCGAGACAACCAGTGTGAGTTGTGAGGATCGATTGATCCGCAGATTTCGCGATTCATCCACAGATTTCGCAGATGACGCAGATTTTACAAACCAGGAAAACCGGAGGGACCATCTTTTTCTCTCATCCGTCTCCTGTCTGCGTCATCTGCGTTATCTGCGGATGATCGATCTTTCGCGAAAGCGCAAGCCGCGAAGCTATCCAGCTTAATCGAGCGGATTGGAATCAGCGGAAGCGTTCATTGCCGTACTGTTGTCGCCGTTGAGCGCAGCCGCAGCCATCGCAGTAGAAGTCGGTGCGGCGATCGACGATGCGAGATAGCTGTCCGACAACAACACTCCATCAGACAACAGCACTCCATCCGAAAGGAGCACGCCATCTGCCAAGAGCACGCCGTTGGAAAGCAGCACGCCGTCTGACAGCAGCACTCCATTCGAAAGCAACACGCCATCCGATAAGAGCACTCCGTCGGAAAGCAGCACGCCGTCTGACAACAGCACTCCATCTGACAGCAACACGCCGTCCGAAAGCAGCACGCCGGTGCTATAGATGCCTTGATACTTGAGCATCAGGTCGACGCCACTGACGAAGTTCCACTTCTGAATTATTCCTTGTCCCCACGAGAAGCTTTCGCCGGCGATGGTGGTTGATTGTTTCGGCGCCTTTCCGAGAAGCATCGGCGCGCCCGGTGTCAGCTTCGAGAAATGCGGTTTGATGAGCCCCGCTAATCGAACCGCGCCCTCGGCATTCAACTCGCCGGCTCCCTGCTCGAGGGTGTTGAAACCTGCCAGCGGCTGGGCCGTGTACTCGAGCACCGCCTTGACCAGGTTCGGAGTGAGTTTCGGGTTTCTTTGCAGAACCAAAGCGGCTGCTCCGGCGACGGCAGGTGTCGCCATCGAGGTACCGCTCATATACATCATCTCGTGGATCGCTTTGCTGCTGACGTTTGCATCGAGCGCGGGAGACTGGTTCAGAATCCGATTGTTCGGAGACTCTGCGTCGATGATCTTATTGCCCGGCGCTACAAGATCAGGCTTGATGAGATTGTCGTAATGCTTAACCCCGGAATCGTCCGTGTAATAACCGCGCGTCGGACCTCGCGAACTGTAGGTCGCCACCCCGTCGTCGGTGCGCGCGTCCGTTCCGAAAGTGTTTGCAGCGCCTACGGTGAGCGCAGACGGTTCGATACCCGGCGAGTGAATCGCGCCGTAAACCTTATTACCCGCGGCGTCTTTCCCGATGTTTCCCGCTGCGACACAAACTACAAGCCCGGCATCGAAGGCGCGTCTGACCGCCTGGCACAGAGGATCGTCAACGTAGGAATCGACGGCCACTGCGCCGAAGCTCATGTTGAGGACGCGGATGTTGTAGCGGGCCTTGTTAGCGATACACCAATCGATACCCGCGATCGCCGACGAGACCGAGCCCTGACCTTCAGAGTTCAGCACTCTGACGTTGATGATAATTGCGCCAGGCGCTATCCCCGTGTACGCACCCGAGGCAATGTGATCGTTGCCTGCCGCCACCGATGCAACGTGAGTCCCGTGACCATACGGATCGTCTGTCCGTCCTTCGCCGGTGAAGTCGACGCTCGCAACAACTCTGTTGTCTTTGAAAGAGTGATGCGCGGCGTAGATCCCCGAATCCAGAATTGCAATTCCGATCCCCGAGCCGTCGATCGCGCTCGTGGTGCCCGAGCGCCGCGCTTGATCGGCGCCGGTCGTCGTCTCCAGATGACCGGTCACCTGGATTGGCCTGTCGAGCGAAACGTAGTTAACTGACTCGTCATTGACCAGGGAATCAATCGCCGCAAGCGGCACTCGCACGGCAAGCTGACGGTCGTTGTTCAAGCTTCTGTGAACAGTCCCGCCTAGCTGGTTGACTCTCGCGACGAGCCTGGTGAATGCGCGGGTGTTCTCGTTTGCCGTCGTGTCAATGATTACAGAAACGAGTTCCCGTGACGCGCGGTCGTTAACGGCGATTTGCAGATCCTCAGATCTCCGGTGCAATCGCCGGCTGCCTTCGGAAGACGATGCGGCGTGAACCACGGGAGATGACGATCGCGTGAAAATAATGCCTGCTACTGTTGGGGACAAGAGCAGCGCTGCGATGAACCATATCTTGGGGAAATTTGGGCTCTTCATTAGTTCTCCGAACCTTTCTTGCTGTGCCGGCTGCCAGAGAGGGTTTAAAGCCAGCATGACTGTCTTTATCAATACCTGTGCCGGGTCGGAGCAGGCAGGACGAACCGCCGCTCGATCGGACCTTTTTTCCCGCAGGGTAAGATTGGCTGCTTTTGGAATCGGGCAAGTTTTCTACAAATGCAGCAATGAGTTAACGGATGCGGCTTCGAACGGTGGTTAGAGTCAAGAGAGGCACCAGACGCAGCGATTGTCTGCATCCTCGCGAAGAGAGCGAAGCATCACTTCGGGGGACCTTCGGTCAACCTGACTAAATTCGTTCGCGTGGTTTAATTGATCCCAGACTATTCGAGCATAGGAGGCAAAGGTAAGTCTGACGGCACGGCGTATCAGGCCGCGATTATGTTGCGTCAGTTGGACCGCATTCGGCTTAGGCGATTAAAGTTGCTTTCGGGCGGGCTAGGTGCTATCCTCGCGCCCATACTTCTTTCGAAGTTGTGGCATGTTCCAGGGCCACTCGGGACTTGAAGAGAAACCGGCGACTCCACATCCGTTGGTCGTCGCGAAGCGTACGGCAGGAAAATTTAGGTTGTGTGAAAGGACACCCCAATGTTTGGTTCATCGACACTCGACGTAGCCATCGGCGTGGTATTTGTCTATCTCTCCCTTAGTCTGGTGTGCACGGCAGCCAACGAATTGCTCGCTTCCTTATGGAAATGGCGCGCGAAAAACCTCGCCGAAGGGCTTCGAAATCTTCTCAATTGTGACAATCAAGATTCACTCATGAAGCTCTTTTATAGCCATCCTCTGATACAGACTCTTTACCGGGATGCGAAGAGGCTTCCTTCCTACCTGCCATCTCGAACGTTTGCGTTTGCCTTGATGGATATTGTTGCTCCAGTAGGAACAGCAGACCGTAGCACGATAGACGGAATCAGGAAAGCGGTGACGGCCACAGACAAGGTTGACCAGCAGGTAAAGGACTCGCTTCTAATCCTCATAGACCATGCAGACAACGCGATCAAGGAGGCAGTCACTGCGACTCAACGGGCAGAGACGCCTCTCAGCAAGGTGCAGGAGCATGTCGAGACCTGGTTCAACGATTCCATGGAGAGGGTTGGAGGATGGTACAAGAGAAAGACGCAGGTGTTGACTTTCGTGCTGGCGCTCATATTCACAATCGCATTGAATGTTGACAGCATACTGATTACCAAGCGGCTTTCGTCGGACCCCACATTGAGGGCGGCGGTTGTCGCAACGGCCGAGAAGGCTGCTCAACAGCCTGCTGCCATTGTGGTCACTCAGTCGGCGAATCAGGCGAGCGCGGCCGCCAGTCAGGAATCCGCTGAAGCACGGACTGGTGCTGCCTATAAAGCGCTGCTTGACAAGCAAGATGCGCTACAGAGTCTGGGAGTCCCGCTTGGTTGGGGAGATCGAAAAAACTGGCCGGGAAGCGATGGCCGTTCGGGCGTGCCTCTCTTTTGGGACTGGCTTTCGAAGGTATTCGGACTGCTACTGACCGCCGGAGCGGCATCATTGGGAGCCCCTTTCTGGTTTGATATGCTTAACAAGATTGTCACCATACGCTCGGCTGGCAAGGCGCCGGAAGAAAAGCAGAAGTCGCCCAAAGAAGTGCCCACGCCGACGGAAGCAGGACAGACTCCCAGAGAAGCAAAGGAATCAAAAGACGCCCTCATCGAGGTACATGGAAAACTTGATCAGCTAATGCAGGCCATCCAAGCTCGGAATAATAATCCGCCGGGAACCGACTAGATGGAGTAATTGTCTCGGTAAAAGCGAGACTGCAGAAAATCTTTTACGCCAGTCGGTTTGAGCAGCTTGTACGGAGTTAGTTCACAACCACGTTGACGACTCTGCGTGGGATGACGACGACCTTCACCACATCGCGACCCGCGATTGCCGCTCTGATCTTTTCATCGGCAAGCGCGGCTTCGCGCAATTCGTCGTCGCTCGCGGTGGCGTTAGCGAAGATGCGGCTTCGCAGTTTGCCGTTCACCTGTACGGCAACTTCGATTTCTTCTTCGCGCGCAAGCTCCGAGTTGAACTCGGGCCACTGCGCTCGTGACAGGCTCTCCGAATGACCGAAGCTCTCCCACAGCTCTTCAGTGATGTGAGGAGCAAACGGCGCAAGCATACGAATCAATGCCTCGAAGGCTTCGCGGGCGAGCTCTATGTCCGCGGCGATGACATTACCGCTCTTCTCAACCGCTTGATCGAAGGTATGAATCTCGTTAGTCAACTCCATCAGAGACGAGATGCATGTGTTCAGGTGCAGCCGCTCTTCGAAGTTTTCGGTGATCGATCGGATGATCTGATGCGTGCGGCGACGCAATCTTCGCTGATCATCTCGAAGGTCGCTCCCCGCGATCAATGCGCCGTTAGCTCCGACAATGCGGCTCTGCCACTTGTGAGCGATTCGCCAGACGCGTTGGAGGTATCGTGACGCGCCTTCGAATCCGGTGTCCGACCATTCCTTGTCTTTCTCCGGCGGACCCGCGAAGAGCACGAACAGTCTCAGCGAGTCAGCTCCATGAATGTTGATCATCTCGATCGGATCGACAGCGTTCTTCCTGGACTTTGACATCTTCTCGACGCGGCCAGTGATCACTTCGCGTCCGCAGATTACACAAGTTTTCTGCTCGGTGACCTGCTCGGGAAACAGCCACTCGTGCTCGGAACAATAGTACGTCTCCTTGTTGATCATCCCCTGAGTGAGCAACCGCGTCACCGGCTCGTCGAATTTCACCAGCCCCATATCGCGCATAACCTTGTTCCAGTAGCGCGTGTAGATCAGGTGCATCACCGCGTGCTCGATGCCGCCGATGTATTGATCGACCGGAATCCAGTACGCGACCTTCTCGGGATCAAACGGCATCCGATCGTTATGCGGATCACAGTAGCGGAAGTAGTACCAGTTCGAGTCTACGAACGTGTCCATCGTGTCGGTGTCGCGCTTCGCCGGCCCTCCGCACTTCGGACAGACGACGTTGACGTATTCGGGAACGTGATCGAGCGGCGATCCGCCTTCGACTCTCAAGTTCACACCTTTTGGCAACACGACCGGAAGCTGATCATCGGGCACCGCCACGATGCCATCGCGATCGCAATGAATCATTGTAACAGGCGTGCCCCAGTAGCGTTGGCGTGACACACCCCAATCCCGAAGTTTGTAAGTTATAGCTTCTCGACCAAACTCTTGCGCGTGCGCGAACTCGGTCATCAGCCGATTCGCTTCCTCCGAAGCCAGGCCGCTCCACTCCCCGGTGTTGATC
>JADGNW010000305.1 GCA_017883315.1 Blastocatellia bacterium
TCCAGAAGCTCGGCTGTTTCGGAGCACCGTCCTTCAACGAGTGAATCCTTTTCTGGTTCATTTGCTTGTGGAACCCGTACAGCATCGTCCCGACAACCGTCGCGAAAGCCGGGCTGTCAATTTCGCCCGTCAGCCCTCCGACAAAATCGGGCAAGCCGTGCCGCGCCGGAAGGTCCAGCACTTGCTCCGCCATCTCGACCACGCCGTCCATCAGCGATCCCCCTCCTATCAGCACGACGCTTGAGAGTATCTGTTTGTCGAAGCCGGCTCGCTGAATCTCTTCGGCCGCGTGAGAGAAGATCTCTTCGGCTCGCGGCTGGAGTATCTCGCACAGGATCTGGCGGCTCAGCATTCGAGGTTGCCGCCCTCCGACCGAAGGGACCTCCACCATCCGCGAGCGCTCGCCATCAGCCATCAGTCCCGCCAGCGCACAACCCTCGCTCTGTTTTATCTTCTCCGCCTCGGGCACCGGCGTTCGCAATCCGACTGCTATGTCGTTGGTGAAGTGGTTTCCTCCCATCGGAAACACGGCCGTGTGCCGAATGGCATCTCTATAGAAGACCGTCAGGTTCGTAACATCGGCGCCGATGTCGATCACCGCCGCGCCGTATTCTTTCTCATCAGGCGAGAGCGTCGCTTCGCCACCCGCCACATGATTGACCACGGTGTCAGTGACCGTTATTCCGGCGCGATTAACCGAGCTGATAACGTTCTGACGCGCAGTGATCGGAGACGTAACCACATGAACGCAGGCTTCGAGTCTCATCCCGAGAAAGCCTATCGGATTGCCGATGCCGTCCTGACCGTCAACGGTAAATTCTTGAGGCAGTACATCGATGATCTCGCGGTCGGTAGGAACGCTGACCGAACGCGCTTGATCGATGACGCGATAGACGTCCTCTTCGGTGATGTCGCGGTTGCGCCGGCTGATCGCGATTACCCCGCGCGAGTTGATTCCTCGCACTTGCACGCCGCCGAGCCCAACGTAGACAGAATCGACCGGGAGGCCCGACATCATTTCAGCCTCTTCAACCGCGTGCTTGATGGCATCGACCGTAGCCTCGATGTTGACCACTACGGCTTTGCGAACACCGCGTGACGGCGCTCTTCCGATGCCGATAATCTCGAGCGTGTCGTTCTCGGTTATTTCGCCGACTATCGCTCTGACTCCGGTGGTGCCGATGTCGAGCGCAGCAATGTGTTTGTTTGTTCTTGGCATTTCTAAATCCTCCGGCCTTTAATACAGTGATGAGTGATGAGTTTTCCTTTGCGCATCACGCATCACTTCTTCTTCTTCGGGGACTTGTCCGGTATAGGCTCCTGCCGAACAGTCTTGGGCGCGCCGGGGGTGGCGATGTTCACCACGATGCGATCGCCTCGAGCCGCATCGATAAAGCTTATGTTATTGGCGTTCTGAATCAGCCGGTCGACGTCCTGAACACGGAACCGGCTTGGCAATTCAGAATCACCACGCTTGACGGCCTGCAGCACCTGAAGGGCTCGCTCGAAACGCTTTCGGAAGTCAGTGCTGCCGATGTGTATCAGCACCGGCGGATGCGCCAGCCTGACGTTAATATCTCTCGTGAAAGTCAGATCGATTTGATCGATCAAGTTCCAGAGCGGATTGGGCTCCTCGCTGAACTCGCGCTCAATCTGTTTGTAGATCGCGATTCGCTCGCGATCCTCCGCGGCTGCGGATTGGGAGCGAGTGCCTTCAGCGAAGCCTTTCGCGATCGGGGGTATCTCAGAAGCGTCGCCGGGCTTTGAACCTGAACCGGGCAGCTTCACTTCCGAAAACTCACCCATCTCGATTGCATCGTCATCCAGCCATACCAGAGCTTCCGAATCGCGCCTCACAAGGATGGCCGGCTGTCGCTCGACCACCCGAACGAAGATGCCATCGGGAAGCACTCGTGAGACCGAAGCCGCTTTGACGCGCGGCATCGCCTCAATCTTTTGTCTTAGCGCGGATAGGTCCACTTCCATCAATCTGCTTTGGCCAACTATGCGCCGGATCATCTGCTCGACGTCTGCCTGCAGCGGCGCCGCCGCATCGCTCACGATGACGCGATTCAGCATGAACAACCTTGAATTCGCGAGCGCGCTATAGCCAAGTATCGCCATCACGACCGCAATCAATATTGCCGCCGGCTTTGCAAGCGCCAGCGTCGTTCTGAAGATGCTTCCGAAATCAATCGCGCTTCGGCGGCGCGACCGGCTTCGGTCGATCCGCCGGGAAGCGCGCGGAGTGACTTTTTGACTTTGCACTTTGGAATCGTTGTTTGGACCTTTTGCCACAGCCTGACCTCCGTAGTGCGACGCGGGGACGGGGCGAAACGGGGGCGCGGCAAGTTTCTCTGAATCGCCCCGTCGCCGTGTCGCAACGTCGCCTCGTCAAAGTATCTTCAGCAGTTCATCTCCTGCTTGATAAACGTTACCCGCTCCCAGCGTCAGCACGAGATCGCCGGGCCGAGCGACCTCTTTCAACTTCGTTGCAGCTCCGGCAAGCGCGCCGATGTACTCAACGTGACGATGACCGAAGCGCTCGACGTCTTCCGCCAGTGCACTGCTATTCACCCCCTCGATCGGGTCCTCGCTTGCCGCATAGATGTCCGTGATCAGCAACAGGTCCGCGCCGTAGAATGAGCGCGCGAATTCGTCTTTCAAGTCGCGAGTGCGAGAGTAGCGATGCGGCTGAAATAACGTCACAACCCGCCGCCCGGCGGTACGCGCCGCTGCCAGCGTAGCCTTGATCTCAGTCGGATGATGGCCGTAGTCATCGACTACAAGCACGCCGTTCCTCTCGCCCTTGATCTGAAATCTGCGCTCGGCCCCACGAAATTCGGCGAGCGACGCGACGATGTTTTCGAACCTAATTCTCAGATCAAGCCCGACCGCTATCGTCGCCAGCGCGTTTTGAATATTGTGCAGACCCGGGACTCCGAGCGTGACCTCACCCATCTCTTCGCCGAAGGCCCGAACCGTGAATCGAGAGCCGAAGTTCGCGTCCAGATTGATTCCCAGCGCGGAGACGTCAGCCTGAGCCGCCGAGCCGAAGCTGATCGTTCGGCGCGTCAACTGCGGTATGATCGCTTGCACGTTTTGATCATCAAGACAAAGAACGATTGTCCCGTAGAACGGAACGCTGTTGGCAAAACTCACGAAGCAGGTCTTTATCTGCTCAATGCCTCCAGTGAAGTGATCGAGATGATCAGCGTCGATGTTTGTCAGCACCGCAATCGTCGGCGTCAACAGCAACAGCGAGCCATCCGATTCATCCGCTTCCACGATGATGTATTCTCCGTGCCCGTGCCTGGCATTCGAGCCAAGCGAAGCTACTCGTCCTCCGACGACAACCGAAGGATCGAAGCCGCTGCTGGTCATCAAGTGTGCGATCATCGAGGTTGTCGTGGTCTTGCCGTGAGTCCCCGCCACAGCAACTCCGTGCCGGTAGAGCCGCATCAACTCGGCCAGCATTTCAGCGCGCGGTATCACAGGTATTTGCTTCTGCCGCGCCGCAACAACTTCGGGATTGTCATCGCGCACGGCCGAAGAAGTAACTACCACATTCGCTCCAACAATGTTCTCGGCCTTGTGACCTTCAGAGATGCTGGCGCCCATTGATTCCAGGTGCTCGGTTATCTGCGAACGCTTGAGATCGCTTCCAGTCACGAGGAAGTTTTGGCCAAGCGACAACAGCACCTCGGCTATCCCGCTCATGCCGATGCCGCCGATCCCGACGAAGTGAATGTGTCTTGCGCCTCGAAAAAGCATTTTAGTTATAGGTCCGATAGGTCATATAGGTCCTATAGAATTGCTAATGAATTACCAGTTTCATTGCCAAATCCACTGCTCGCTCCGTCGAATCTGCCCGGCCTAATCCGCGACTCGCTTCTTCCATTCGATCGATCTCGCCGGAATTCTCGATCAGTTGATTCAACTCCTTAACCACTCGCGCCGGAGTCAGGTCCCTTTGAAGAATCATTCGCCCGGCTCCAACGCGCACAAAGGCTTCGGCGTTCTTGCGCTGATGATCGTCCGTCGCAAACGGAAACGGAATGAAAATCGCCGCCTTCCCCGCTGCCGCAACCTCCGCAACGGTGGTCGCTCCCGATCTGCAAATGAGCACATCCGCGCGTGCGTACTGATCGGCCATGTCGTGAATGAACGGTCTCACATCGGCGTCATCGAAGCTTGCGTCGGCATAACCTTGCCTCACCGTTTCGTAATCTCTCTCACCGGTCTGATGCGTAAAGGAGAGCCGATCTCTTATCGAAGCCAGCAACGGCAGGGTCCCAATCACTGCATCGTTGATCGCGCGCGCGCCCTGGCTGCCGCCAAAAATCAGCACGTGCAGTTTCTCAGTTCGCTGCTTCTTCGCGAGCCGCGCGAAGTCTACGCGAACAGGGTTGCCGGTAACAACTCCGCGCGACCCGAAGTACTTCTGCGCATCCGCGAAGCTCAGCGCCGCCGCATCGACGAATCGAGCGAGCACTCGATTCGTGAATCCCGGCATCGCGTTCGGCTCGACGATCATCGTCGGTATTCGCGAAAGTGCGGCCATCAACAGCGTAGGCCCCGACGAATATCCGCCAACTCCGATCACGACATCCGGCTTGAATCGCTTCAATATTCGAAGCGCGGCAACGAAGCTCCTCGGTAGCCCACGGAGCGATTTGCTTCTTTCAAAGATCGAGACGCCCTTCAGCGCACCTACGTTAATGAGCTCGAGGTCGAAGCCTCCCCGGGGAACGATCTTCGATTCGAGCCCGCGCGCAGTGCCGACGAAAAGAATCGCCGTCCCCGGATCGCGCTGCTTGAATTCAAGCGCGATTGCAACGCCCGGAAAAATGTGCCCGCCTGTTCCACCGGCGGCAATGATGACCCTCATAAGAATCGAGGATTGAAGATCGATGATTGAAGATCGAGTAAGCGATCCTCGATCCTCAATCTTCGATCCTCAAGCCTTACCGTGCTTCGAAACGTTCAGCAGCACGCCCGCGGCGAACAAGCTGATCGCAAGCGACGATCCTCCGGCGCTGACAAACGGCAACGGGATTCCCTTCGTTGGCACCAGCGACAACGTCACGCTTATGTTGAAAAAAGCTTGCGCAACGATCATCGTCGTCAGCCCGACCGCCAGTAACTGGCCGAACAGATCGGGCGCAAATCGAGCTGCGCGGAACCCTCTCCACGCCAGCAGTGCAAACAGCAAGACGAGCGTTGCCGCTCCGATCAATCCGAGCTCTTCGCCGATCACCGCAAAAATGAAATCGGTGTGCGGGGCCGGAAGATAAAAGAGCTTTTGTCTTCCCTGCGCAAACCCCACGCCTCCGGCTCCGCCGCTTCCGATGGCGATCATCGACTGGACCGGCTGAAATCCCCAGGTCGCTTGATACTTCCACGGATCAAGAAACGCCAGCAGCCTCTGAAACCTCCACGGCTTCAGCAGCATGTAAGTGATCGCGGGCGCGACCGGGATAGCGAGCGCGGCGAAATATCGAACGGGCGTTCCCGCTTGAAACATCATGGTGAGAAACACCAATCCGAGCGCCAGCGCGGTCCCCAGATCGGGCTCGGCTCCTACGAGCGTAATCAAAACACCGCCGACTATGGCGGCCCTCACAAACGTAGACCAGCTCTCAACCGCTTTCGTCTTTCTTTCGAGGAAGAACCCAAGAAAGGCCACCAGAGCCAGTTTCGTCAGTTCGGAGGGCTGCAGCGAGACGTAACGCCCGTACCTGATCCATCGGTGCGTCTCGTTTATCCTCGGCAGAAGCAAAACGACAACCAGCAGCGCGAGCGTGCCGGCAAGCAATGGAATGATCACGACAGGTCGCTTGTAATGGCGATAGTCGATGCAGATCGCCGCAGCCATCGCGACCAGTCCGACAACTACCCACATCGCCTGGCGGCCGAGAAAATAGAATTGGTTCCCGTAGTTCCTTTCCGCAAGAATAGCCGACGCGCTATAGACCATCACCGCTCCAAACAGTGTAATGCCGAGCACAATGGCTAGCATTACCTTATCGACGGGCAGTCCACGAGCGGATTGCGAGCGTGCTTGTGCCACTCGCCCTGAAACCAATTCGGCTTCGCGCTTCCATCTCGGCGCTGGAACTCTGTCGCTGGTCGTCATCGTTCAATCTTCGTTTTCAAATCTCAAATAAATCTCAAATCTCAAATTCAATTTACAGATTTGGTAACTGACCAATTTGCAATTTTCGATTCCGGCCCTCAGTTCGTTAGCCGGCCTGCCCACCCGCTATCCTGCCGGCTGGCCAGTTCGTGAACCGCTTCCTTGAACACACGTCCTCGGTGCTCATAGTTGTCGAACATATCGAAGCTCGCGCAGGCGGGCGCAAGCAGCACAGTGTCGCCGGCGGTTGCGACTTCCATAGCGCTAAGCACCGCATCTTGCATTGACCGCGCGCGAGTCATCGGGCCCGCGCCCTCCAGTTGCTCGGCGATCTTGTCGCTTGCCGTTCCAATCAAGATCACTTGCTTCACGCGCCCGCGAATCAACGGAGCGAGCGGCGAGTAGTCGCTGCCCTTATCTTTGCCTCCAAGAATCACAATGATGTTGCGTTCAAACGACTCGAGCGCTTTTACGGTCGAATCTACGTTCGTCGCTTTTGAGTCGTTGTAGAACTTGATGCCGTCGATCTCGGCGACGTATTCGATGCGATGCTCGACACCTTTGAAACGCCTTATACCTTCAACCAGAACAGGCAAGTCGTTGGTCCCGGTTCCCATTGCGCAGAAAGTCGCCGCAAGCGCCGCCATCACATTCTCGACGTTGTGCATCCCCGGCAGAGGAACCTCGTCGAGCTTGATCGCTTCGGTCTCTCCGTGATAGTCGGGCATCATCGTCGTTATGATTCGCCCGCCTTCAACATAAATGTCAGCCGCCTCGCCGCTGAGCGTTTCGCGCCCGCGCGAACTGAAGTAGATCTTCCTTGACCGCACTCCGAGCGTCGCTACCATATCGGCAACCCCCTGGTCTTGTCCGTTCAAAATCGCCCAATCGTCTTCGGTCTGATTCGAGAAGATCCTGTTTTTAGCCCGCACATAATTCTCAAAAGAGCCGTGCCGGTCCAGATGGTCCGGTGTGATATTCGTAACAACCACCACGTTGACCCGCAGGCTGTCAATCATCTCCAACTGAAAGCTCGACAGCTCAGCGACGGTCCAGGTGCGCTCGCTGGACTGCTCAATCAGGCTGGTAAGCGGCATCCCGATGTTGCCTCCGACAATCACACCGGCGCCCGCCGTTCGCATCAGCTCACCGATGAGTGTTGTCACCGTCGTCTTACCGTTTGACCCGGTGACGCCGATCATTCGGCCGCGCAAAAACCGCCCGGCAAGCTCGGGCTCGCTGATGATCTCAACGCCGGCGCGCCGGGCTGATTCGAGCGCCTGAAGATCAGCGGGCACGCCCGGACTCAGCACAACCAGATCCGCATTCTCAAACAGACTCTCGGGATGACCGCCCAGTGACAGCATCACGCCGAGCTCGCGTAGCTCTTTGGCCGCTTCTCGAAGCTCGGATTCAGGCTTGGCATCATTGGCGATCACCATCGCGCCTTGCGACGCAAGAAACCGCGCAGCGGCAATTCCGCTTCGAGCGATTCCAACAACCAGCACCTTTTTCCCCGCGAGATCCATCCAAAGGTTCAAATTCGAAATTCGCAATTCGAGATTCGAAATTCTTCATCTCAACTTCAATGTAGAGAGACTCAACAACGCAAACAGTATCGCGATGATCAAAAACCGAAAGACCAGCTTGGGCTCCATGCGTCGCGACACCTCGGGCGGATACATCAGCTCGAAGTGATGATGTATCGGTGTCATCTTGAAGATGCGGCGATGAAAAATCTTGAACGAGGTCACCTGCAAGATTACTGACAGCGCTTCGATCACGAATACGCCGCCGATCATCACAAGCAAAAACTCCTGTTTGATCATCACCGCGACTGCGCCTATTGCCCCGCCGATTCCCAGCGCGCCGACGTCACCCATGAACACTTCCGCCGGCGGCGCGTTGAACCACAAAAACCCGAGGCTCGCCCCGGTCAGCGCCGCGCAAAAGATCGTCAGCTCGTGAATCCCCGGGTTATGCTCGAGTCCCAGATACTCTGCGAATCTCGAGTGCCCGCTCACGTATGTAAAACCGGTCAGCGCCGCCGACGTAACCATCGTCACCGAGATCGCCAGTCCGTCGAGCCCGTCGGTGAGATTCACCGCATTAGAGAAGCCGGCGACGACAAGCGGAGCGAATGCGAGCAGATATACCGGCCACCATACTGTCGGATTGAATGTCTTCACGAACGGGACGCTCAACCGCGTGCTATAAGTTGTCAAATACCTGAGCGCTAATCCGAATGCGAAAGCGCCGATGAATTGCAGCGCCAGCTTCTGCTTCCCGGTCAGCCCGAGGTTATGCCGCCGCTTCACCTTCAAGTAGTCGTCCGCGAAACCAATCGCGCCGTATGCCAGCGTCGTGATGACCGCGATCCATACGAACGCCACCGAGAGGTCCGACCACAACAAAGTCGAGACCGCAACTGACAGCAGAATCAGCACGCCTCCCATCGTTGGAGTTCCGCGCTTCGACTGGTGAGTTCGCGGTCCCTCCTCGCGTATCTGCTGCCCGATTTGAAATTCCTTGAGCAGCGCAATCATCCTCGGCCCGAACAACAGGCTTATGCCGAGAGCAGTGATCGCGGCCCACGCCGTGCGAAACGATACGTATTCAAACACCCGGAGAAACGACAGAGCGTCGTGATTCTGGAGTAATCTCAGGTAGTAAAACATTCGGCCTCTGAGGCGCAGACTGTATCAGCGCCGGCCGCTCGCCGCGTCGCCGGTCATCGCTTCACCGCAGTCTTCAAGCGTCTCGAATTTCTGTTTCAACCGTTCGACTACAATCTCCGTCTTTACTCCACGCGACCCTTTTACGAGTATCAAGTCGCCGTCGCGAATATCACGAATCAATTTCTCGGCCGCTTCTTCCGGCGTATTCGCGAAGACCGCCGCCTCGCTGTTCATCCCCGCGTCACGAGCGCCGGCGACCATTTCACGAGCGAGTCCGCGAACGCCGATAAGCTTGTCAATGCCGAGCTGCGCGATCTGCCGTCCGGCTTCTCGATGAAGCTCAGAGGCCGACTTTCCGAGTTCGAGCATTTCACCCGCTACGACGATCTTGCGCCGGCTCTCGCGATTTGCGGCGATGGTAGAGACCATCTCAAACAGCGCCCGCGGATTCGAATTGTACGAGTCGTCGATTACCGTAACTCCGCTGCGAAATCGCATGACTTCTCCGCGCATCTTCGGCGTGCCGGCTTCGGCCAGCGCTGCTGCGATTTCTTCGAGTGGGACTTCACATAAATCAGCAACCGCCGCCGCGGCGAGCGCGTTGTAGATGTTGTGCCGTCCTGGAAGCGGAACCCGCACTTCGATCTGCCCGTGCTCAGTTACGAGGAGAAACCGGCTGCCGCTCAGTCCTTCAGCCTTGATGTCGCGCGCAATGACATCCGCCTCGCGATCTATTCCAAACGTCACACTGAAGATGTCGGAGCGCATTGTGCTCATTCTGCCAACCCGTTCGTCGTCTGCGTTCAACACTGCCACACCGTTGGTGTTAAGACCGGCGACCAGCTCTGCTTTTGCCTCAGCTATCTCGTCTATCGAAGCGAAGAACTCAAGATGCGCCGGAGCGACGATCGTAACGACCCCGACGTCTGGCGGGGCGATCTTGGTTAGCCGCGCGATCTCGCCCTTGTGATTCATCCCCATCTCGAGCACTGCGTAATCAAAGTCCGAAGCGTGCCATTCATCCGATTCCATCTTCAGAATTGAGAGCGGCAACCCATAGTGGTTATTTTGATTTCCAGTAGTCTTTACTACACGACCTTTCCGGCTGAGCATTGAAGCGGTCATTTCTTTTGTGCTGGTCTTGCCTACGCTGCCGGTTATCGCGATCACTTCGCCTGGCCAATTCCTAATCACGTTGTGCGCAAGTGACTGAAGCGCGTCCAGCGTATCGTCCACCATTATGAGCGCCGCCTTCTGCGGATCGATCTGCCGGCCAACCTCAGAATCCAAAAATCCGCGCGAGACAACTGCGGCTAAGGCCCGCTGCGCGATGGCGTCTGCAACAAAGAGGTGCCCGTCGTAGTTATCGCCTCGGATGGCGAAGAACAACTCGCCCGCCCGGATCGTGCGGGAGTCGATCGAATAGCCCAGCGGCTCTCGCTCGGCAAGTTCAGTCGCCCCGCGCGCCGCGCGTATATTCGATCCGAGAATGTCTGCTATTTCACCCAACTTCATATTTGACCTGTAGGGGCGTCCCTTTCAGCGATGCAGGGTTCACGACCGAGGGGCGCCCACCCAGGGGCGCCCCTACAGGTCATGCTATGCCCAGTCGCTTTCTCATCGCTTCACGCGCCACCTCGTGATCGTCGAAATGAATCCTCTGCTCGCCGAGGATCTGATAAGTTTCGTGCCCCTTGCCGGCTATCAAAACCACGTCGCCTTCGCGAGCTTCGTCAATCGCATGAAAAATCGCTTCGCGTCGGTCGGTCAACTTGATATGAGGCTGTGCGACGTTCGACAGGCCCGCCTCGATATCGGAGATGATGGCTTCAGGGTCTTCGGTGCGCGGATTGTCCGAAGTCACGATCGCAACATCGCTCAAGCTGCCGGCAATCTCGCCCATCGGCGCGCGCTTGGTTCGGTCGCGATCGCCGCCACACCCAAAGACCGTTATCACCCGCCCGCTGCCTGCTACCTCGCGCGCGGTGTGCAGCACGTTCTTGAGAGCGTCGTCGGTGTGCGCGTAGTCGACAAACACCGCAAAAGGCGCCGCCGCACCCGAGCCATTCAACGTTACCTGCTCGAACCTTCCTGAAACCGTCCGGCATTCGGCCACGCCTCGAGCGATGTCCTCCAAATTGGCTTCCAGAGCCAATCCTGCGGCGACCGCTGCGAGAATGTTGTAGACGTGAAATCGCCCGACCAGTACTGACACAATGTCGATTCTTCCCTTCGGAGTGCTCGCAGTGAAAGTCAGTCCTTGCGCGCTCAGCTTGAAATCGTCGGTGCCTACGTCGGTGCGATTGCCGAAACCGTAACTTATCCGATCGCCCTTCGCACTCCTGAAAAGACGGCGCCCATACTCATCGTCGACGTTGATCACCGACACACCAGGCTGAGAACCGAGGGCGCCCGAAAATAGCTTCTCTTTGGCGGCGAAGTAATTCTCCATCGTGCGGTGAAAGTCCAGGTGATCGCGCGTCAAGTTAGTGAACACCGCTACAGCAAACTTCAAAGCGTCCGCCCGATGAAGCTCGATCGCGTGCGATGACACCTCCATCACGGCGCACTTACAGCCTGCTGCGGCTGCTTGACCGAGCATCCGCTGAATGTCCGACGACTCAGGAGTGGTGTTCAATGCAACCGCGCTCTCATTCCCAACTCGATGACTGATCGTTCCGAAAATCGCCGACGTTCCCTGGCTTGCCCGGATGATCGAGTCGATCAAGTGAGCGGTAGTCGTTTTGCCGTTGGTGCCGGTCACTCCGACGAGCTTCAAGCGTTCCGACGGATGGCCGTTCGCTGCCGCCGCCGCGCGGGCTAATGCGGCACGCACGTTCTCGACCTGAATCCACGCCGGGACACTTTCATTCGGAGAGACCAACTCAGAAATCACTGCAATCGCGCCGCGTTCGATTGCCTGCGGGATGAACTTGTGAGCGTCGACCTTCTCGCCGCGAATCGCCACGAAGACCGAGCCCGGTTCACAAGCGCGCGAATCGTGCGTCACGTCACGTGCGTCGAAGTCGAGCCGTCCGGTCGACGCGATCGCATCTATTTCTTTTGCCAATTCAGCCAGCTTCAATTGGTCCTCGGTCCTCTCGCTCGCGGCGAATCACCGGGAGCCGGTTTCGGCGCGGCATAGAGCGCGATCTTCTTGACCGCTTCCTTCGAAAGCTTCACCCGACAAACTGTATCTTGCGAAACCAGCGCGCCCGGTGAAGGACTCTGCAACGATACGACGCCGTCGCCGGATGCCTTCAGCTTCAGACCCTGCGCCGAGCACAACGCCACGGCCTCTCTAATTCCACGACCCGTCAAGTCGGGCATCACAATACTGGCGTAGCGCTTAGATGCAGTTTCACCGCGCGGGGCTTCCGCAGCTACGTCGAGTGACGGACGCGAGTCGGTCGACTGTTCGGCGGGCGCGGGCTGATTTTCTGCAACAAAGCCCGCGAGGTCGTAAACCTGGAAGTCTCCAGCGACCAGCGACTGAGGATCATTCTCAGGCGGAACGCCGAGTTGATGAAGCGTGTCCGATACAACTCGCGCAAACACAGGCGCGGCGATTGCGCCGCCGAGGTGCGCGCCAACCGGGTCGTCGATCGACACAATGCAAGCTACTTCTGGATTTTCGACCGGCGCGAAGCCGACGAACGACGCAACGTAGTGAACGTTGGAATAGTGGCCGGTGGCTTCGTCTATCTTCTGCGCAGTGCCGGTCTTGCCAGCAGCGCGATAGCCGCCGAGCCTGGCTGCCTTGCCTGTGCCCTGGACGACTACGCCTTCGAGCATCGCCTTCAAAGTGGCTGCAGTAGCCTCAGTCACGACTTGCCGTCTCTCGGGCTGTGTTTCTTCGAGCACGTCTCCGGATGCTGATTTGATGCGACTGATCAGATGCGGCTTGACCCATTCGCCGCCGTTCGCGATGCATGCATAAGCCGCTGCGGCTTGAACCGCGGTCACTCCGATCTCGTGACCCATCGGAATCGAACCGATCGTCGTCGGGCCCCATTCACTGGCCGGCTGAAAGAGTCCCCGCGATTCTGCGGGCAGCTCTATACCGGTGCGGCGGCCGAATCCGAATCGCTCGATGTAACTCGCGAGCCTTTCATTTCCCAACTTCATTCCGATCTTGATCGCAGCAACGTTCGATGATTTGGCGAGCGCCTGCGCGGCGGTCAGCACACCGTAGGGATGGTCGTGCACTATTCGATCTGCGATTTTTATTTGCCCGCCTCCGCAATCAATTGGCGTATCCGGGCGAATCAAATGCTCGTTGAGCGCGGCCGCATATGTGACAAGCTTGAATATCGAACCAGGTTCAAAGGCAGTCTCGACTGCTCGATCGCGGCGCTGGATCTCTGTCGACTCGGAAACATCATTGGGATCAAAAGACGGATAGTTGGCAAGCGCCAATATTTCACCGGTCGCGGGCCGGAGGACGACTATCGTTCCGCCACGCGCGTGACTCGACTTGACGGCTTCGGCCAGCGCCTTCTCGACGTGATTTTGAATCATCAGGTCGATGGTGAGAGATACGTTGGCGCCGGGCACCGGCTCCTCGACCGAATGATCGTAAGACTTGTTCAGGGCATCGACATCCAACAACAACCGTCCGCCTTGCCCGCGAATAACTTTATCGTAGGAGAGTTCGATGCCGCCAACACCGCGCTCATCAAAGTCGACGAACCCCAGAATGTGAGAAGCGGTCGCGCCGGTCACGTAGAACCGCTTCATCTCATTCACGAAGCGAAGCCCGGGCAGCGCGAGCTTTGAGACTTCCGCGACTTCGTCGTCGTCGAGCTTGCGTTTAACCGCGACGGCAGCCCGTCCGGACGTGAGGCGTTTGTAGAGTTCGTCGCGATCGATGTCCAATAGATCGGAAAGACTGTCGGCCGCCGCGCTGGCGTCGCCTATCTCAGCAGGCGATGCATAGAGAGATTTCACGGCGACCGAACGCGCAAGCTCGTCGCCGTTACGATCGGTGATGACGCCGCGCATCGGGCTGAGATCGATCGCTGCCTGCTGCTGATGGGCCGCGCGCGTAAGCAGCCAGTCGTGCTGCTTGACCTGCAGCCACAAAAGCTTCGCTCCTATGGCCATCATCCAAAGGACGATCGCAATTTGAATGATAGAGAGCCGTCTGTCTGAACTCTTGTGTGCCATTGACATTGCGTTGGCGGCGGACTGATACGAGGCGCGCCCAGTTCGCACCAACTGCGCGGGAGGCGCGTCTTCCTCTTCAAGCATCTTCAACCGGCCGCGCTATTGCGAGCCGGTCAGGCTATCGTTTTTCTTTCTTGCTGTTGCTCGCATCAGGCGCGCCGGTTGTCTTTTTGTCAGGCCGCTCGAGACCTAACTTCTCCGCTCGCCGTTCGATTTCGACCGGCGACGACGCGCGAGCATATTCGAGCTCGAGCTGTCGCAGGCGTTCTTCGAGCTGGGCCGACTGTCGTCTCATCTCTTCGCTCTGGTAGCCCACCGAGATCGCTTCGAAGTGCTGGCGCGCGCTTATCACAAAGCCACAGGACAGCAGAGCTCCGGCTACGCCTATTGCCACGATCCACCCAACAACCCGCGAGCTCACGGGCCGAGCTACCGTCTCATTAGTAATGCGTTTGTCAGGAAAAAATCTATCAGTCATACAGTCTTGCCTCGATGTACCGACCTGCGGCGGAGGTATGAAACAGACCGCAGATTAGACAACCTGCGGTACATATGGGGCTCGGAATGAGCGGCTCTGTCAGAGCCTCTCGCAAACGCGCAGAAGGGAGCTGCGCGAGCGAGGATTGCGTTCGATCTCTTCCGGTGTCGGGCGCACCGGTTTGCGCGTCAGAATCCGGATTCGCGTGCTTGCGCCGCAGCGCTCGCAAACGATCTCATCGACGAGTTCTTTGCATCTCTTGCCACTTTGCATGCTCCACGTCTCGCACTGACATCGGCCGGACTCGCGCAAAAAACTGCGCTTCACTATCCTGTCTTCGAGCGAATGGAACGAGATGATTGCCAATCGTCCGCCGTGCGCCAGAGCAGAAATCGCGGACGGTATTAAACGCTCCAGCGCTTTGAGCTCATCGTTGACCGCGATTCGCAGAGCTTGAAACGTTCGCGTTGCCGGATGTATGCGCCAGCGGCCTCGAATGTTGAGCGCTCGCACAACAATATCCGCAAGCTGTTTCGTCGTGGCGATCGCATCGCGCTCGCGAGCCCGCGCAATCGCGCGGCCGATCCTTCGCGCCCCTCGCTCTTCTCCGTATTCAAAGATCAGATCTGCCAACTCACTCTCGGATAGTTGATTCAACAACTCGGCGGCAGTTTCATCGCGGCTCTGGTCCATTCGCATGTCCAGCGGCGCATCCGAGACAAAACTGAATCCTCGTTCGCTTCGTTCCAGTTGCAACGACGAAACTCCGAGGTCTGCCAGCACGCCGCGTACTTCCGTTATGCCCGCCTGATCGAGCAATGAGCTGACATCTTCGAAGTTTGCGTGAATCAACTGAACGCGTTGTTCAAAAATCGAGAGGCGTTCACGCGCTAATGCGAGCGCGTCCTCGTCACGGTCTATCGCAATGATCCTGGTCCTGGGCGAAGCATCGAGCATCGCCTTCGAATGCCCGCCGAGTCCGACGGTGCAATCGACAAACGTCCCTCCCTCGCGCGCCCGCAGCCACTCGACGACCTCTTTGAGTAAGACAGGTTCGTGCTGTTGCTCATTTTCTCCAGGGTTCGTAGCCACGGTTTCATCATCAACCTGTAAGGGCGTCTCTCTGTGAGCGCCCCTCTCTGCAAATGGCGCGTGGTCATCAAGGAGGGGCGGCCACAGAGGGACGCCCTTACAGGAAATATCTATATCCCAAGCGCCGCAAGACTGGCCGCGTCGTCATCAGTGAAAGGCTGGCTGTCGATCCGAGCCTTGAACTTGTCCAGCTCCCACACCTCCAGGTACTGCAGATATCCCAGCACCGCCACATTCCCGATCAGCTCGGCGCTCGAGCGAAGAAGCGGGTGAACCAGTATTCGCCCTTGCGCGTCAACTTCGGCAAGCTGCCCGTAGTAGTTTGTCCGATCCAGGAACTTCCTTACCGCTGCGTTGCTCGTACCCTTTGATTGAAGTTTTTCTTCGATGGCCATCCACTCGGCCATCGGATACAGCCTGGCGCACTCGCCGGTGAGGCTCGTTACATAAAATTCAGTATCGTAATGCTCGTCGATATAGCGCCGGTAAGCAGCCGGCAATTTGATCCGTCCCTTCTCGTCCATCCTGACCGTGTAGTGCCCTCTGAGCATCCAAGCTTCCCAGTTCCCTTCCTCATTCCATCCGCTCTACCCTTTGTTCCACTCCATTCCACTTCGTTCCACCACGCGCCGTATGGTACGTCAGATAGTAA
>JADGNW010000046.1 GCA_017883315.1 Blastocatellia bacterium
AGCTCCGTTGTAAACATAAAAGATGTTACCGGCGCGGTCGGCGTACATCGCGTTGAACATCGGAATCGCGCACTTGGACATCGCGGCCTTGAACTCGGCCATGTTTTTAGCCTTGCCCATCGCGTACCACTCGTCGATCCATCCGCCTTCTTCAAGCCTCGCGAGCTTCACCGCAAGCGGCTTGCCTTCGCGCACCGAGACTATCGGGCCGTGATGAGTCTTGCGGAACTTGAAGCTTCTCGGCTCAACACCCTTAGAAGTCTTCACCCCTATGGTGTCAGTCCATTCGGTGGCTAACCGGTGGTCGCTGCCGTACTGATAAGATAGCGGGTTCTTTGCGTCGTCAAACTTCTCGATGAACAGATCGACGATGTCGGGATCGTTCACTGTGTGGCTCCAGCCGAGATACTCGTTGTGGCCGATCGACGGATAAGGCGAGCCGAAAAAGGATGCGCCGCTCAGGTTCCAGCCTTCGCCGCTGTGAACATGACCCTCATACCATTGGCCGGCGCCGAAGAACGGTTGATGCGGATTGATGAACAGCAGTGCGTGACCGCTTGCGCTCTTCGACGGAGTGACGGTCCACATATTCGAGCCAACGATCGCTTCCTCCTGTGGCTCGTCGAGTCCGTTCAGAGGAATATTGAGCGAGACTGTGCTTGATGCGGCCGCCGCCCCCGAGGAATCGAGCGCCTGGACGGCGGTTTTGATCTCATCAACCTTCAAGCCTGACTTGCCGTAGATGAATTGCTGGTAGATCGTGAAGCGGCTGAACGCGTACGAGTACCACGGTTCGAAGTGAGTGATGAGCCGCGGCTTGACCTGCGGGTTGTGCGCGAGAAAGTAGTTGAGTCCATCCGCTAGCGCGTCGCTCAACTCGCGAGCGCGTCCGGTTGTTCGATCGTATTCCGCCTTCGCCAGCCTGGGAATCTCGAGCGCGCGATTCAACATGTCATCCGCGAGCGTCCGGTCACCGTAGATTTCAGACGCGCGCCCGAGCGAGCGAATGTAGCTATCTTCGATCTGCCAGAAGTTATCTTCGGCTTGCGCGTAGATGTATCCGAACACGCAGCTCGCGTCGGTCGGGCCGTAGATGTGCGGCACCCCGTAGCTGTCGCGATAGATCGTCACCGAGCGGGCGATCTTCTCCGCCTTCGCATTCCACGCGGATGTCTTCGCTGTTGCTGTCGCGGACACTGCGGAAGACATCAGAACTGCGACAAGCACGAGATGAGTTAACTTCATCGCGAGCCGTCGAGAGTTGCCAGGTTGAATCGCGCTTGTGATGCGATTGCGCAGGCAGCTTGTGCGAACTGGGGTGGTCAAGGTCATGGAAGATCCTCCCGGTCTTTGTAGATATTGGTGCGTTGATCTGAGATTTGCGAATTCTACAAGTCGTCTGCTGAGCGCGCAAGCAAACGATTTCGGCGTCAGACTAGAGAGTTGCGCTAGCAGCGACTCTCATTAACGCCCACCTTCAGGTGGGTGGCGAGGTGCCTCGATACCGATGCAACCGTTTCAACGGTTTTTCATCGCGCGCCAGAAAACCGTTGAAGGTTCCACTAGTCGTTCGCGCGACGCAACACCCTTCTGAAAGAAGGGTGTTAGTGAGACGCTCAGAGCCAGAGTGCGAGTCCCGCTTACGATCCACGGCCAAACAAACTCGAGCACACTCTTTCCCGTCGTTTCACGTTGCAAGAGTACGGCGTTTCCGACTAGACTCTTCGCGCTGCAATAGACTTGCCGGCGGAGCAGGGAAGCAATGCTCCAGAGCATTCGTAAAGTGCTTCACCCGAGGTCAGACATGCCATCCGGACTAATTCAAATCAACCTAACCAACCCGGCAACATTGGTGGTCGCGATAGCTGTGCTCATACTGCTGACCGCAATGATGGTGTTCTTGTTTTTGCGAGCGAAAGCGCGCAGACGAGAGCAGGACGCGCTTGCCCGCGAGCGCCTGATCGAGATGGAACGCGTATCTCAATTCGTGGCAGCGGCGGATCAAGTCAGGCATTCTCACAACCCGTTCGAGGTGGCTGACGGCATTGCCGAACTTTTTCGCGATCACCTGGCAATGCAGGTGTTGGCGGTTTATGCCGGCCGCGAATCCGATCCAGACTTGATGGACGTGTTGGCCGCCGATGGCACGTCAACAGAGGTCCCATCGAGTTCGAATCGCGCGACGAAGTTGCCGGCTTCAGTTGACCCCTCTTTGCTTCAAGCGACCGGGCGGCCAAGATCAGTCAAGCTCGCAGCCATTGTCGGCGTGGGCTCTTCGACTTCCGCCGAGTTCGAAACGGCATCGAGCGCGGACGACGCGGAGAGCGAATGGAAGGCAACGGAAGCCGAACAGGTGTCGCAGAGTCAGGTTCCAATCGAAGCCGCCGAAGCTCGACCCGAAGGTTCGCCCGAAGGTGGGCCCGAAGCTCGACCCGAAGGTGGGCATGGACGCGGCTCGGATGAAGACGTGATCTTGCTTCCGTGGAGTGGACCTTTCGGATGGAACGGCTTGATAGTGACCTCGCCGGGCGGCATCACCGCGGAGGCGCTCGAGTCTTACAGTGACGCGCTCGCGCGATTGACGGATAAGCTTGCCGTAGCGTTGGAATTGGTAGATAACGACGCGGCGCTTCGAGCCTTCGACCAGCGTGCATCTCGCACGACCGAATTCTCCCGTTCGGTGATTGCTTGTCTGGAGGAGCAATCTCCGCTCGACGCAATCGTCCGCGAAGTGACCGGGCTTGTAGGCAGCGACAGCGCGGCGCTATGGCGAATGGACGACGCCAGCGGAATGATTAAGATGATTGCGGCTTACGGATTGAAATCGTCTGAGTTCTTGCCGCTGCCTCTGGGCCAGGGTCTCGCCGGCAACGTCGCTCAGAGCGGGGAAGCGATGGCTATAGAGGACGCCCCCGCCGATCCTAGATGCATTTTCCCTCGTGAGACGCGAGAGAGCGGTATCGCTTCTTATTTAGCTGCGCCTCTCTCTGTCGACGGCAAGACATTAGGGGTGATCGAAGCCCATACAGTCACTCGCCGGGCGTGGACCGAGAGCGAACAACGTTCGCTTGAATCTGCGGCGGCAATCATCACCGAACTCATAAAGACCACAGAATCGCGCGGCGACCGGCTAAGGGTCGAGACAGCGTATCTGGGTTTGTCGGAGGCGCTGCAGCGGCTGCGCTCTCCCGAAGAGGTCAAAGAAGCAGTTGTCGAAGTGCTGGGGCACGCGCTGGGGGCGTCTCGAGTGATAGTCGTCGAGTTCAATGAGCAGAATCAGCCGCAAGCGGTGAGTCAGGAGTACCGGCAACCTTCCGTGAAATCGGCTCTGGGAGCCATCTTCACGGAGGCGCTGGTTGCCCAACTACCTGCTTCGACTGACGGGGGTCAGCCGTTAGCGATAGCTGATTCGAAGGCTCAATCATTGATGGGCGCTGAGACCGCGGAAGAGCTAGGCGTACTCTCCGAGTTGATCTTGCCGATACGAGTTGATGGCAAAACGCGAGCGATCATCTACGTTCATCAGTGCGACCGGGAAAGAGAATGGGAGAAGGAAGAAATCGATTTCGCCGATCGGGTGGTGCGCCAACTGTCGCTCTCGCTGTCGAATTTGCATTCGCTTGAACTCGCGTTCAGCGATGCGCATAACGCTCGAGCGGATGCGAGCCTGTCGGAGGCGATCGCGTCAGGTTTGCCCGAAGTCGTCATCGGTCTGGACCGCGACGGAAAGCTAAGCTACTTCAATGCGGCCGCCAGGGAGAAGCTTGGATTGACGAACGATGATCTGGGACGCACGGTTGATGGGACTCAGGCGTCGACTGCATTCGACAAATCAATCTGGCAGAGCGTTGTCGCTTGCGAGAGTGTGATGCGGCTGGATTCCAAAGTTCCGGTCGCGAGTCAGAAGGAAGCTGTACCGGTCAGCATTGCTGCGGCGCCCTTGCGTGACGACAATCGTGAGATCACCGGTCGCGTAGTCGTCATTACCGACTTGAGTCATCTGGAAGCTGCAAGCGTGG
This sequence comes from Blastocatellia bacterium, assembly GCA_017883315.1. Classification (GTDB taxonomy): domain Bacteria; phylum Acidobacteriota; class Blastocatellia; order UBA7656; family UBA7656; genus Onstottus_A. The sequence continues at coordinate 4,020 of JADGNW010000046.1, forward strand.
CGGCGCGAATATCGGAACTTGAAAAGAAACTGGAAAGTTACGAACGCGTGTTGACGCAGTCACGCACCGCTGAAGAAGAGGCGCGTGCGATGCTTGCCAAGGCATCAGCGCTTGAAGCAAAGGCCCGCGCTGAAACCGAGCTAACACGTCGCGCTGAGGCTGAGGCTAAGAACCAACTGGGCCTGTCGGTGGAAGCACAGAAGCAGGCGCAAGGCTCAGCCCAGCAGCTACTGGAAATCAACAGGCTAAAGAGCGAGTTCATTGTGAACGCCGGCCACGAAATGGAAGCATCGCTGCAATCAGTGCTGGGTCTGGCTGAGCTTCTTCAGGGCGGCTCGTACGGAAACCTAACAGCCGAGCAGCGAGAAGCGGTGCATGGAATCTATGGTTGGGCGCGGCGGATCAAGAGCGATGTCGACTGGCTTGTCGAATACGGTTCAACCCGCTCACGCC
>JADGNW010000306.1 GCA_017883315.1 Blastocatellia bacterium
AAGATCAACCCCAACGCAACGCGAGCGCACGTTGGATTGGCGACCAGCAGGCAGTTCGGGTCAAAAGAAGCTCAATTGGTTGAGGTTCACAAAGCGCTCGAGACGAATCCAAATTGCGTGGCGGCGCTGGCGCACCAGGCAGCGATCGATGTCGAATCAATCAACTACGAAGCGGCTACGCAGGAAGTCGATCGCGCTCTTACAGTCAATCCGAACGCGCTTGATGCGATAGCCGTTCGAGCGGCGATGTTCTTTCTCACGGACCGAAAGTCCGAACTCGACGCTGAGATCAAACGCGCGCTTGCCATCAATCCTCGCGCGGGTGAAGTTTTCGACACGCTCGCTCAGTTCGCGGTGAATAATCGCCGTTACACCGACGCGGTCGCCTTCGGCCGTCGCGCGCTCGAACTCTCTCCAAACCTCTGGAGCGCGCGAACTCAACTCGGCATTCAGTTGATGCGCATCGGCAAAGCAGATGAGGGCCGAGCCGAGCTCGAGCGAGCATTCAAAGGCGATCCGTTCAATGTCTGGGCTAAGAACACGCTCGATCTGCTCGACTCGATGAAGGACTACGTCGAGACCGTGCGCGGACCTTTCTTGATCAAGTCATCGCCGAAAGAAAGCGGAGCGCTCTCTGTTTACGCGGCGGACCTGGCTGAAGAAGCTCACAAGAAGCTGACCTCGAAGTATCGCTTCACGCCGCATGCGCCGATCATAGTGGAGGTGTTTTCAAATCACGACGACTTCGCCGTGCGCACGCTCGGGCTGCCGGGACTTGGCGCGCTTGGAGTGTGTTTCGGGACCGTGATTGCGATGGACAGTCCGGCGGCGCGGCAAGCGGGTGAGTTCAACTGGGGCAGTACGCTGTGGCACGAGTTCACTCACGTGATCACGCTCGAGGTGACCGACCACCGAATCCCGCGCTGGTTCTCCGAAGGGCTCTCAGTCTATGAAGAACGTCACGCTAGAGAAGGCTGGGGTGATAAGTGGTCGCTGCAAAATCTGAAGGCTGTGAAAGACGGGCGCTTCGTCAAGATCAACGATCTCGACGCCGCGTTCACACATCCCAAGGGGCCCGACGGTGTGCCGCTGGCTTACTTTCAAGCTTCGATGGTTTGCGATTTCGTCGACGAGAAGTTCGGCTTCGAGACCATTCTAAAAATGCTTTCGCAATATAGGGACGGCGCCTCGACCGCCGATGTTCTTCAGCGTGTGTTGAAACTTACACCGGCGGATTTTGATCGCACGTTCGGTGAGTATATTAATTCGAAGACCAGTGCGTGGCTTGAAGCGCTGGGTAGCGGCCCGCTTCACGCGCCGACGGGTCAAGCTCCTTCAAAGGAAGCGTTGCTCGCGGTATTGAAGGGGAAGCCAAGCGACTACTTCGCCAACCTGCGGCTCGGCGCAATCTACAAAAATGAAGGCGACGCGGATAGAGCAGTCGAACATCTGCGTCGCGCTGCGGAGTTGTTTCCTTACTACGCCGGTGACGGCAATCCGTACCTGCTGTTGGCGGATATCTACGAATCGCGCGGGCAAAAGACGGAGGCGGCAGCGGCGCTCGAAACTCTTATGCGATACAACGAGACGAATGCGGGCGCGCTTGCGAAGCTTGCGCAGTTAAAGCTCGCGATGGGCGATCAGAAGTCCGCAGTCGAAGCGCTAAAGAAGAGCTTCTACATTCAGCCGTTCGACGCCAGCTTGCACAAGCTTGCGGGCGGCGTTTATCTTGACTTGCGGGACCCCTCACAGGCGATTCGCGAGTTTCGAGTGGAGATCGCACTCGCGCCGCCTGATCTGGCCGAAGCTCATTACGATCTTGCGCGTGCGCTTGAAGCGGCAGGCGATCATGCCGAAGCCCGCCGGGAGGTCTTGCGTTCGCTTGAGATCGCGCCCGGGTTTGATAAGGCGCAGGAGCTTTTGTTGAAGCTAAGGGCGAGTAAGAAACCATAGAGGATCGAGGATAGAGGATAGAGAATTGCAAATTGCAAATTGCAAATTGAGAATTGCAAATTGGCTCCGCTCCGTCAGGATTGAGTCTGTGCGAACTCTCGCATTCATCCTCGCTTCGCTCGCTCTCGCGCTTGCGCCAATAACTCTTTCGGCGGCGAGCGGGAATGCCGACAAACCGTTTCATTATGAAGACGACCGGCTGGGCGAACAAAAGGACGAGTCCGACAAATTCAAGTTCACGCGCATAAAGACCTACCCCATTTCTGCCGGCGATCATCTCGGCGACGGACCGGTTATGTGGTCGCACGATTATCCCGAGGCGGGGCTTCACCTTTCAAAGATGCTTTCGGAGCTATCCAAGCTGCAAGTTGTGCTCGACGAGAACGAATGGATCTTTTCTTTTGCCGATCCGAACTTGATGAAATACCCGTTCGCTTATCTGTGTGAAGTCGGCTACATGCAGTTGACCGACGAAGAGATCACCGGAATGCGCGAATATCTTTTGCGCGGGGGATTTCTTATCGTAGATGATTTTCGCAGCGCAGGTCAGATGCGTAACTTCGAATACTACGTCAAGCGCGCGTTCCCTGAGACTGAATATCAAATGAAGCCGCTCGACATTACGCATCCGATCTTCAATTGCTTCTTCTCGATCAAGACGCTGGATGTTCGGCCGCCATATGATCGCGGCAAGCCGGTGTTTCTTGGACTCGAGGACAAACACGGGCGGCTGATGATGATCATCAACTTCAACAACGACGTTAGTGACTACTGGCAGTGGTCTGGCGATCCCTTCCAGCCGTTGCCCGCCGAAGATACTCAGGGCGCTTACAAATTTGGCGTCAACTATATTTTTTACGCGTTGACGCACTGAACAAGAGTTCAGGGTTCAGAGTTCACGGTTCCGGGTTTGAAGACGAGAGGCTAATCCGGGAACCCTGAACCACGAACCCTGAACTCTGAACTCGAAACCGAGGTAAGAATGGCGATAGACACTCAAGAAATAGTCAGAGAAGATGAATTGCTTGATAAGCTGGTTGCCGCGCGCGACCGCATTCTGCACGAAATTCGTAAAGTCATCATCGGACAAGATGAGGTTGTCGATCAGGCGCTCATCTCGCTCTTCGTTGGCGCGCACTCTCTGGTCACCGGCGCGCCCGGTCTTGCGAAGACGCTGCTGATTCGAACGATCGCAAACGTGCTCGACCTGTCTTTCAAGCGCATTCAATTCACGCCTGACTTGATGCCTTCGGACATCACCGGCACGGACATCATCGAAGAAGACCGCTCGACGGGCCGCCGCGAGCTGGAGTTCATTCAAGGGCCGGTGTTCGCCAACATTATTCTCGCGGACGAAATCAACCGAACCCCGCCCAAGACTCAAGCCGCGCTGCTCGAAGCGATGCAGGAAGGCTCGGTCACGGTTCAGGGGACGACTTACACTCTGCCGAAACCGTTTTACGTGCTGGCGACTCAAAACCCGATCGAGATGGAAGGAACCTATCCGCTGCCCGAAGCTCAGCTCGACCGGTTTATGTTCAACATCAATATCGGCTACTTGAATGAAGACGATGAAGTAGACGTCGTGAATCAGACGACGTCGATTCAGGACATCAGCTTCGAGCGAAACGTGACCGGCCCTGACATCCTGGCGTTTCAGCGACTGGTTCGCCGAGTGCCCTCCGCCGAATCCGTGACTCGTTACGCGGTGAAACTCGTTGCTGCGAGCCGCCCGGTGACCGAAGGCTCGCCTGATTTCATAAAGCGATGGGTCAACTGGGGCGCTTCGGTTCGAGCCTCACAGTTCTTGATTCTCGCCGGCAAAGCTCGAGCGGTGATGAACGGCCGCTACAATGTTTCGATCGAAGACGTGCGGGCGCTGGCGTATCCGATACTGCGACATCGGATTCTTCTGAACTTCCACGCTGAGTCTGAACGAGTGAAGCCGGATGATGTGATCCGAAAGTTGATCGAGACAGTACCCGAACCGAAGTCGGGTCTGTGAGAGAACGGTTGTGGATTACGGAAATAGGTCGATGAATAGATTGACAGCGATGACCCTGCTGGTCGTTCTGCTTTCGCTTCCATCGCGCGCTCAAAACGAAAGCGCAAACCTGAAGGCGATTCCCAGCGCGATGATCAAGAGCATCCGCACCGAACGGGCCGACTTTCAAAATCAAGACGAAGGTTCGCGCGTGATCGCGTCAGTCGCCGGTTACAATGAGGATGGCAATGTGATTGACTCAACCGTCTACTCCGAAAAAGGCGCGGTCTTTGCAAATTACGTCGCGCGGTATGACGATGACGGCAATCTTGTGGAAGAGACCTATACGGACCCGAAAGGCGATGTCGGCGCGCACTACCTCTGGAAGGCGGACTTACCGGCCAGGCATCTTGAGATTCTCAATACAAAAGCCAAACCTGGCAGTCCCGCGAAGATTGTCTATGCGCTCAACGACAGCGGCCATGTTATTGACGAGACATTCTTCGATAAGGACGGCAAGACCAACCGTCGAATAGCAATCAAGCGGGATGCCCAAGGACACAGGACAGAGTCGCTTCAGTATGACGGCAAGAATCAGTTGACCGACCGGACGTTAGAAACTTACATCAGCGGCAAACTGGCCGAAGAACTTGTTTTTGACAGGGACGGCGTCAACATTCGCCGGTCGGTTTACCAACGGGACACAAAGGGAAACGTTATCGAAGAGACGCTTTACAACGTCGGCGGCGCAAGCCAATGGCGCTGCGCCTACATCTATGACGAGCAAGGGCAATGGATCAAACAGAGCGTCACAAAGCTGGTGAAGAAGGCAGAGCAGCTTGTACACGAGCCGAGCGAGGTCATATATCGAACGATCACTTACGACAATCAAGCGAAGGCATCACCCGCCAAACCGCGATTGCCGCAGCCCTATACGGATGAAGCGAAACCTTACTATGGGATGGTGGCAATCAAACGCCTTGAGCCTCAGTACCCCGACGCCGCAAAGCGGCAGCGTATCGCGGGACACATAACGGTCCAGGTTTTAGTTGACGAGCAGGGGAATGTCTCGTCATCACGCGCTTTGCCTCAAGGCAATGCGCTCCTGAAAGAAGCCGCTTCGGACGCTGCCTGGTACTGGAAATTCAATCCGACGTTGCGGGGCGGCCTAAGCCGGCGTGTTTTTGGCACGATCGTTTTCAATTTCAATCTGTAGTGAATTGCGGTCACTGCGGGATGATGACGTTTCACTTCAAACACTAGACTGCCGGCGGCCACGAGTCCTCAGATGCAAAACCTGACACAACAACCCGGCACCCGGTTTCTCGCACCCGAAGTCCTGGCGCGCATAAGCTCGCTCGAGCTGATCGCTCGTTCTGTTGTCGAAGGGTTTATCTCGGGGCTCCATCGTTCTCCTTATCTCGGTTTCTCGACTGACTTCGCCGAGCATCGTCCGTACATGCCAGGCGATGATCTCCGTCATCTTGATTGGAAGCTCCTGGCTCGCACCGATCGGCTGTACATCAAGAAATATCAAGGCGACACCAACGCGCAGATTCACCTGCTCATCGATTCCAGCGCGTCGATGGGTTACACGAGCGACGAAGTGACGAAGCTCCAGTACGCGCAGTACCTCGCCTCTTCGCTGGCGTTTCTTGGAGTCCGACAACATGACTCGGTTGGACTTGTCGCGTTCGATGAAGGAGTGATTGAACACGTTCCGGCAGCCTCACGCTCGGGTCACCTGCACACGATCCTTGGAGTCATCGAGCGGCTAGCACCGGGCAAAGGGACCACTATTGCTGATTTGCTTAATCGCACCGCAGAACTGCTGACTCGTCGGGCAATCATAGTTCTTATTTCGGATTTGTACGACGAACCCGAACGCATCATCAAAGGACTCGAGCATCTGCGGTTTCGTGGCAACGATGTAATTGTGTTTCACGTGATGGACAAGCAAGAGCTGGATTTCGATTTCATCGAGCCGGTGGTTCTTGAAGACTGCGAGACCGAAGAGCAGCTTCACGTGTTGCCAGACGTCTTGCGAGATGAGTACCTGCGGGCGATCGAGTCGCACGTCAAGTCATTGCGCGACGGTGCGGCCGGCAACCGTATAGATTATGAGTTAACTCGCACCTCGGAGCCGCTCGACGCCGCGCTGTTTGCGTATTTGGGACGGCGCTCGCAGTTTGGTTGAGGAGGAGTCAATGTCTGAGAAACGACGATCTGCAGTGCTGGACACCGACCCCGCAACAGAACGCTTGCTAACAGAGCTCGCTCAAAGAACGCCGATTTGGAAGAAGTTCAGGCAAGTTGGCGCGTTGAACAGGATGACTCGCGGTTTTGCGATGGCGGGGATTAGGCAACGCTATCCCGAGGCGACCGAGGAGGAGGTGAGACGACGGCTCGCGGCGGTGTTGTTCGACCGGGAGACGGTGATCAAGGTCTTCGGATGGGATCCGGATGTAGAAGGTTATTGATGGCCGACGAAGCGATTGAAGCGCTATTGGTCGTGGTCGCAGCGCTGGAAAAACTGGATATCAAGTATGTCGTTGGTGGTTCCTACGCAAGTTCGGCCCACGGCGATACCAGATCGACTAACGATATCGATATACTAGCCGCAATAAGTGTGAAGCAGGGGCGCGCGCTTGCTGCTGAACTAAAGGACAAATTTTACGCTGACGACTTGGCGATCGAACACGCCATCAAAGCGAAGCAGCACTTCAATGTCATAGACACCGACACGATGTTTAAGGTCGATATTTTCCCAAGCAAGCGCACAGAGTTTGAGATGCAGCAATTGGAGCGGCGTCAAATCGCGATCATTGATCCGGACCGTGAAGCAACAGCTTTTGTGGCTACCGCCGAAGATACTATTCTGGCAAAGCTGGCGTGGTATCGGCTGGGCGGCGAAGTTTCGGAACAACAGTGGCGAGATATTTTGGGGGTGTTGAAGCGTCAGCGCGGGAGACTTGACGTTGAGTACCTCAAGCGTTGGGCCGACGATCTCAAGGTTTCCGATCTCTTGATCGACGCGATCGCGGATGCCGACATCGGTCGCTAAACCATGGCTTTTCTAAATCCAATTTTCCTTCTCGGAGCAATCGCAGCCGGCGTGCCGGTGCTCGTTCACCTCGTTCGCCGGACTCGCGCGCCGCGAATTCAATTTCCCTCACTGATGTTCCTTCGCAAGATCGAGCAGAAGACCATCCGCCGCCGCAAGCTTCGCAACCTGCTGCTGCTCCTGATCCGCTGCGCCGCGCTGCTGCTTCTCGCGCTCGCGTTTGCGAGGCCTTTTTTCACCGGCTCGACTCCGGTCTCCGCGTCAGGAGATCACACGAGCACGGTGATTCTGATCGATGGCTCTTACAGCATGCGCTACGGAGACGTTTTCAATCGTGCGCGGCAATCTGCACGCAACATGATTAATGATGCGGCGAGCGGCGACCAGCTTGCAGTTGTGCTGTTCTCCAAGAGCTATCAAGTGCTGATGCCCTTGAAAGCCGATCTCGCTCAGGCGACGACGGCCGTGAATCAAATGCAGCCGGGGCTGGACTCGACCGACTACCTTCAGGCTATTCAAGCCGCCGATGCGATCTTGAAAGACGCCGGCCGCGGCCAGCATCGAATCTATCTGATCTCCGATTTTCAAGACGCGGGTTGGAATCGCTCGGCGCCGCCGGTCAAGCTGTCTTCGGACGTCAAGCTGTTCCCTGTAGACGTGTCGGATGCAAGAGCTGCGAACCTTGCGGTGACTGGCGTGGACTCGGATGCCGTGGTCTACGCGCAGAAGTACGCGGGCAAGGTCGTCGCGCGCATCAACAACTTCGGCGCTGAAGACGCGGACAGCGTGACGATTGAATTCAAGCTCAACGATCTTCCGGTCGAACGAAAGCCGCTAAGGCTGGGCGCGGGCGGTACGCAGAACGTCGAGTTCACAGGCTTCAATGTACCGGAGGGTTCGAATCGCGCGACTGTTGAAATCACCGGCGACAACTTCGCGCTCGACAACAAGTACTTCTTCACGATCAAGCGCGAGAATCAGAGTCGGGTGCTGGCAATCGACACGGCGACGCGCGGGCGCAGCGAGAGCTTCTTTCTTCAACAGTCGCTCGCCGCGGGAGAGAATAATCAGTACGCGTTGACAGTGAAGAGCGCCGGCAGCGTGAATCCGTCCGAGCTTGATACATCGCGGGTGGTGATCGTGAACGACGCGGCGATAAGCGAAGGACTCGCTTCGTCACTCAAAGGTTTTGTTGAACGAGGCGGCGGATTGATCATCGCGGCGGGCAAGCACACCGATGCGAGCGACTTCAATCGATCGCTGGGCGCCATAGCCCCGGCACATCTCGGCGAGACGGTTCAGTCGCGCGGCTACGCTTTGATGAGTCAGGTGAAAGCGGATCATCCGGTGTTCGCCGCGTTCGCTCGCAGCGGACGATTGACCTCGACCAGAGTCTACGGCTATCACCGGGCGACTACTAAAGAAGGCTCTCTGACGTTAGCAGCGCTTGATGACGGCAGTCCGGTTGTAGTCGAAGGCTCGGCGGGGAGAGGCAAGGTGTTGCTGATTACAACGACGCTCGACACCGCGTGGAACGACTTGCCGCTAACGCCGATGTACTTACCTCTATTGCGACAAATGCTTGAATATTTGGGCGGACGCGAAAGTGCGGCTTCTTACACAATCGGGCAGGCGTTCACCACGCCCTCGGACAAGGACGGCTCTTTGCCGGCTATCGATAGTCCGAGCGCGAAGCGAGTGGATGACGCGCGGAAGAATTCATCCGGCGAGCAATCCCTGGATGCGGGCGAGATCGGTTTCTATCGGTTGCGTTATCGAGACCGTGACGAGTTCGTTGCGGTGAATCTCGACACGAAGGAATCGGACCTGGCGAAGCTCAGCGTCGATGAGTTGATTGCGGGCGTCTCGCCTTCGGCAGACGAAAGGGCCGCACAGTCTACTCAGTCGCCCGTCTTGACCGCCGAAGAGAAAGAAGCGAAGCAGCGATTGTGGTTTCCGTTACTGCTGACGGTGCTGTTGCTGTTTATAGCCGAAGCCGTCATCGCGAGGCGGATTCGAATTCCAAAGCTGATCTGAGGGAACAGGATTAATTACGATCCGCAGATATCGCAGATTACGCAGAGAAAAATCTGCGATATCTGCGGCATCTGTGGATTGTTCTTCAGGCGCTGAATTCAGGTATACTCAGGCCATTATTTCAAGGAGGAACGTAGGATGAGTCCTCAACTGGAGAACGTCAGCGAAGTCATCAAACAGTTGCGCAGGCGAATTCGGACTCGCGATGCGCTTCGAGGCGCCGCCATCACGCTCGCCGTCGCGGGAGTGTCTTTGCTGGCCGTCGCGCTGATTGCCGGTCTCCTGAAACAGAGACACGGGGCGTTGATTGCGCTTCGAATTGTCCCGGTTGTCACGACGCTCGCAGCCGCGTGGCTGTTCATCCTGCGACCCCTTCGCGCCAGGCTGCACGAAGCCAGCGTGGCCCGGCTGATTGAAGAGAAGTGCGCACTGGAGGACCGGCTCGTCACCGCCGTCGAGTACTCCGAGAATCCGCGCGACGCTTCACCGGCGATAGTCGGCCGCTTGATGACGGATGCGTCGCGGCGGTCCTCGTCGATCAATCTTGATTCAGTAATCGACCCGCGCCGCGGATACGCGTACGGAGCCGCAGCCGCGTTGATCCTGCTTATGCTGATCGGCGCGTTCGTGCTCGGACCGCGATCCGTTTCAAACGGACTGGCAACGCTCTATTCCGCGGACGATGATTCGGTAGCCGCGAATTCGATGTTCATCAGCGTGAGCCCCGGCACGGCGCGCGTGCCCCGCGGCTCGGATCAGAAAATCAAAGCCACGCTGGCCGGGTTCGACTCGCCGATCGCTCAAGTTTTTATGCGTAAAGTGGGAGCCGAAAACTGGATCGCTTACACGATGGAGCCGGCAAAGAACAACGGCGAATTCGCGTTCATGATTTTCAATATTCAGGATCCGGTTACGTATTACGTCGAATCAAACAACATTCGCTCACCCGAGTTCGCGCTCGAGGTTGCCGACCTTCCTTTTGTCAAGCAGATCGATCTGGTGTTGAACTTTCCCGCTTACACGCGGCTAGCGAGCAAGAAGATCGAAAATGGCGGAGAAGTCGCCGCGCTAAAAGGCACTGTAGTGCAAGTCACTGCTCAGTTGAGCGCGAATGCAAAGGCTGCTCGAATCGCGATCAGCGACGGCACGAAGGTAGAAATGACCGCCGTCGATGACGGTCACTTCACCGGCGAGTTCACAGTTAAAGCAAACGGGACTTATAGAATCGAACTGACGAGCGACGGTGGAGAGCGCTACAACGGCTCGAACGAATACGACATAACCGTGCTGGACGATCATGCGCCGACCGTCGTGATCGACAAGCCGGGCCGCGATATGAAGGTCTCGAGTGTCCAGGAGATCTTCACCCAGGTGCGCGCCGAAGACGACTACGGGGTGTCTTCCGTCGAGCTCTACTACTCGGTCAACGGAGGCGAGGAGAAGCGAGTTCAGTTGCAGGATCTGAAGAGCGATGCAGCTCACACGCTGTCGGGCGCGCACACGTTCTTCCTCGAAGAGTTCGGATTGCAGCCGGGCGACTTTATTTCTTACTACGCCAAGGCCCGTGACAACTCGGCCAGTCCCCAGGAGTCGACCAGCGACATCTACTTCATGGAAGTTCGCCCGTTCGATCGAGAATTCCGCCAGGCGCAACAACAAGGTCAGCCGGGTGAGGGCGATCAGGATTCGAATGCGCTGACGCGTCGCCAGCGAGAGATCATCGCCGCAACGTTCCGCATGCAGCGCGAGATTCAGAACTATACGCCGGAAGAGAGGGACGAGAACTTCGGCGCGGTCACGTTGAGTCAGGAGAAGCTCAAGACAGATGCTGAGAACCTGGCCGAGCGTATTCGGCGCCGGCTCGGCGATCAGCTCAACTCACAGCCGGATTTCGCCAAGCTTGTCGAATATGTAACTCAGGCCGCAAAAGAAATGGCGGGTGCGATCGATGACCTGCGCGGGAAAAAGGGCAAAGAAGCGCTTCCACCCGAGCAGCGAAGCTTGCAGCAACTGCTCCGCGCGGAAGCGATCTTCCGCGACATTCAAGTCGCGCGCGGCCAGAGCCAAGGCGAGGGACAGCAGCAGCAACAGCAAGAAGAGCTGGCTGATCTGTTCGAGCTTCAACTGGACAAGATGAAGAATCAGTACGAGACCGTCCAGAATCAGCAAAAGCAAAATCAGAGTCAGCAGCAGGACGAGATCGCGCGGCGGCTCGCGGAGCTTGCGCGCCGGCAGCAGCAACAACTCGAACAGCAGATGCGCTCGCAGATGCAGCAGCAAGGCGGCGGCGGAGGCGGCTCGCAGCGACAGCAGCAGCAGATGATCGACGAAGCGCAAAAGATGGCGCGCGAGCTTGAAAAGCTCTCGCGCGATCGACGCGATCCCAAACTCGCCGAGGCCGCGCAGCAAATGCAACAAGCTGCCGATGAGATGCGACGCGCGCAGGCTTCTCAGTCGCAGTCATCTTCTTCGTCGCAATCGGGTGGCCAGCAGGCGACGTCTGACCAGCTTCGCGCGCTTCAGCGAATGGAGCAGGCGCGGCAGATGCTCGAATCGGCGCAACGGGCAGGCGGTCAGCAGAACGCGCAGCAATTGCGACAACGCGCCGAAGAAGCCTTGAAGCGACAGGAAGAGATAAGTCGCGGCGTTGATGATCTCGCCCGAAGCGCGCAGAGCGGCACCGCAAGCGACGACAAGAAGCAGCAAGTCGGAGAGAAGAAACAAGCGCTGGCGGAACAGGTCGCCGGATTGGAACGCGACATCGATCAAGCGGCGCGCGGGATGGGTCAGGAGCGGCAGCAAGCAAGCGACAAGCTTCGCGAGGCTGCCGGCGCGATTCGGCAGAATCGTATTCCCGATCGCATTCGCCAGAATCAGCAACTGGTCGCCAACGGCTGGTACGATCAGGCGCGTGAACGCGAGCGGATCATCAAAGGCAATCTCGAAGAAGTGCTGAAAGACCTTCAAGCCGCGGAAGGAGGCGCGTCGAAGCGCGCCGGTGGAGAAGGTCTGGAAGACGCGCTCAATCGCGCGCGCGAGCTCGCCGACAATCTCGAGTCGCTGCGTCGCAGGATGGAATCGGGCGAGCAGCAAGGCGGCGACAAGAACGCCCAGAACGGCCAGCAGCAAGGTCAGCAATCTCAACAAGGTCAGCAAGGTCAGCAGGGTCAAACCGGCTCCCAGAGCCAGTCTCAGCGCAGTCGCGGCCAACGTGGAGCCCGGCAGAGTCAACAAAACCAGCAAGGTCAGCAAGGCCAACAAGGTCAGCAGGGCCAGCAAGGTCAGCAAGGTCAGCAAGGCCAGCAAGGTCAGCAGGGCCAACAAGGTCAGCAGGGCCAACAAGGTCAGCAAGGCCAACAAGGTCAGCAGCGCGGACAACAAGGCCAACAGGGTCGTGGGCAACAGGGCCAACAAGCTCGTGGGCAACAGAGTCAGTCCGGCCAGCAAGGCCAGTCCGGTCAGCAGGGCAGTCAACAAGGACAGGGTCAGCAAGGTCAACAGGGCTCACAACCAGGTTCACAACAAGGACAAGGCCAGCAAGCAACCTCGCAGGAAGGCAATCCTTCAAACAGCGGCGCTCAGGCATCTTCGTCAATGGGCGGAGGACGTCCGAGTCCCGGAAGTCGCCAGCTTGAAAGCGAACTTCGACAGCGGCTCGCAGACGCCGAGGAGCTTAAGCGGGCGCTGGGACGCAATAGCGACCTGGCGCGTGACCTCAATCGTGCGGTCGATGAATTGCACCGCATGAACGCGAACGCGTTCGCCGACCCATCGCAACTTGCATTACTGAAGAGCGAAGTGATCGATCCGTTGCGCCAGATTGAAATCGAACTTGCGCGAAGGCTTCAGGCTAAGCTCGGCAATAATGGAACCGGCGCGTTTGGAGACGGCGATGCGCCGGATCGTTACCGCAAGATGATCGAAGAGTATTATCGACGGCTCTCGGCCCGCTCACCTGAGCAGAAGCCGTGACCTGTGTCGGGAACCGGAAAATTACCGGAGCTAGTGTATGAATAAGAGAGTGGCGTTCTTGAGGCGTCTATTAATCGCGCCTCTGTTGTTGACGTTCTTGTTGACCGCAGCGGCCAGCGGCGTAGCCAATGCCGCGCGCGATCACAAATCATTCGCCGCGCTTTCCGCGCGATTGTCGGAGCCGGGCGGTTACTTCGATTCGGATAACCTGATCTCGAACGAGACTTCCTATCTTCACGTGATCGGAAAGCTGCGCGAGCTTGGCATAAGCGGCGGCGTTTACGTTGGAGTCGGTCCCGATCAAAGCTTCTCCTACATCGCGAAGATTCGTCCGAAGATGGCGATCATCATCGACATTCGCAAAGACAATCTGCTTCAGCACCTTTTGTTCAAAGCGATCTTTGGCCGGTCGCACAATCGCATCGAGTACCTATGCACGTTCTTCGGCAAACCGTTTCCGAAGACCAAGGGTTGGGAGAGTCGCGGCGTGAAGGAGCTGGCTGAATACATCGACAGCACCGCCTCCGACCCGAAGTTGTTCGAGAAGACCTCGAAGGACATTCGGCAGGATATTCAGAAGTTGGGAATACCGCTCACGCAATCAGATCTGGAAACGATCACTAAGGTCCAACGAGCGTTCTTCAGCGCGGGACTGGACATTCGCTACTCGAGCTATCATCGGCCGCCGCGTTCGATCTATCCGCCGTATCGCGAGCTGCTGCTCGAGACTGACCTCAGTGGTCAGCAGCAAAACTACTTCAATTCGGAAGACGATTTTCAATTCATTAAAAAGCTTGAGGATCAAGACCTGATCATCCCGGTGGTCGGCGACCTGTCGGGTCCGCAAGCGATGAAAGCGATCGGGCAGTACATCGCCGAGATCAAAGAACGCGTGTCGGCGCTCTACGTCTCGAACGTCGAGTTCTACCTTCAGCGGCAGGGCACCTTCGACAAGTTCGCCGAGAACCTCAAGTCGCTGCCAATCGACAATCACAGCGTGATCATTCGGAGTTATTTCAATTACTATGCGCCGGCGCATCCGCAGGCTGAGCCTAATCACTTCAGCACTCAATTGATGGAGCGGCTCGATGATCTGATCAAGCAATGCGCTTCGGGCGAGTGCGAATCCTACAACGACATCGTGACGAAGAATTCGATCCTGCTCAAGTGAATCGAACAGGGATGGACAGGATTGACAGGATGTTCTCCCTGTCCTGTGAATCCTGTCTATCACTGTTAATTCTGAGGTCCCTTGGAAGACATTCGCGTATCAAGTTGGAACGAATTGAACGAGCGGCTCTACGAAGGGTCGTGGGAGGAGCCTCTCGCGCGCTTCCGGTCGAACCTAGCGTTTCGAGGGCTTGGCAATTCATCTTACGATCTAAAGACTGGACTGATCCGACTTGGGGGCGCGGCTGAAAAACTCGAAGGGCACATGCTGCGCAACTATCGAAAGTACGCGCGGCGCGGTTCCGTGCCCGACGATTCGATGTGGAACTGGCTGGCGCTCGCCCAGCATCACGGATTGCCGACAAGATTGATAGACTGGACTTTCTCGCCTTACGTAGCGATGCATTTCGCGACGGTTCGCCTCGAGGACTACGACGTAGACGGCGTAATCTGGTGTGTGGATTTTGTGAAGACGAACCGGCTTCTGCCCGAGAAACTCAAAAAGCTTTTGCAAGAGGAAGGCTCGAACGCCTTCACAGTCGATATGCTGAGCCGAGTCGCGAGCACGCTCTCGGGATACGATTGTCTGTCGCCCGAGGAGTTTGTTGTGTTCTTTGAGCCGCCTTCGCTGGACGACCGGATAGTGAATCAGTTCGCGCTGTTCTCGATGATGTCGAGTCCGACTGCGCGGCTCGATCGCTGGCTTGAGGAGCACTCGGAGCTTTGCAGACGGGTAATTATCCCGGCTGAGTTGAAGTGGGAAGTGCGCGACAAGCTCGATCAGGCAAACATAACCGAGCGAGTGTTGATGCCCGGGCTCGACGGGTTGAGCAGTTGGCTTAAACGATATTACACGCCTAAGAAAACGTAGACGCGGAGACGTTGCGACAGAGGGACTGGGCGAACACTGGGTGAACACTGGGTGAACATGGACAGTCGTGACCACGATTTCGAAGTCGAAGGCGAAGTGATCAAGATGATTCACGACGAGTTGCCCGCGGTGCGATGGACTTGCGGCGGATGCGGCGAAGATGCGTGCACGATCTTTTATGAGCCCGAGGCTAAAACAAAGATGGTCGAATGCGAATCGTGTAGCGCAACAAGCCTCGTTCACAAAGAGGCGTAAATGTAACCGCGTCCCAAGCTTCAATCTCACCTTTTTTCTAACTGGCTTCACGCGATACCATTCGAAAGCATGATCGATGATTACCGCGAGTTAGTCGCCGCTGTGCGTGAGAAGACCGACCCATGCGAAGTGCCGGCGGCGGTGGTATTCAACTGCCACATCACAGGACTTGCAGTCGCGCGCTCGCTTGGAAGGCGAGGCGTTCCGGTCATCGGTCTTGACCGAGAGGAGAATGGCTACGGGTTGCATTCGCGATACACGACGGTTGCCGGCCGGTGTCCCTATCCGCTTGATGATGAGCGTGGATTCATCGACCTGCTTATGGAGATAGGCTCGGCGTTGAAACAAAAAGCGGTGCTGTTTCCGTGTCTCGACGAATGGGTGTTTGCAGTAGCGCGTCACGCGAGCGAGCTTAGCGAGTATTTCATTCTTCCGTTTTCGGACGTCGAGACTGTCGAGCGCATCCTCGACAAGAACCTGCTCTATCGTAAGTGCGAGGAGCGGGGGATTCCGATTCCTCGAACGTTCTACGTCAACGAACAAAGCTCGGAGCAGATCGCAAGTGAGATCGGCTATCCGTGCATCGTTAAGCCGGCGCTTCAACGCGAGTTCACAAATGAGTTTGGAGAGAAAGTCCTGCGAGCCGAATCTCGCGAAGACTTTCTGGCCTTGTGTGAACGAGCCGGCCACCACGCGTTGCTTGCGCAGGAAATCGTTGGCGCGGGCATCGACAGCTTCTACTCGCTGTGCAGCTACATCGGACGCGATGGTCAGGCGAAGGGCGTTTTCGTAGGTCGCAAGCTTGAGCAGTATCCGCCCGATTTCGGCACGGCTTGCCTTGTCGATTCGCGCTACGTCGAAGAGATCGTCGAGCGCGGCGTCGATATACTCAAGCAGTTTGGTTATCACGGCATCAGCGAAGTCGAATTCATCTATGACGAGAAGAGCCGCGACTTCAAGCTGTTGGACATCAACACGAGGGTTTGGAAGTGGATCGGCTTGCCGATTCAAGCGGGGATCGATTTGCCGTGGCTTGCTTACGCCGACGCTGTGTTTGGAAATGTCGAGGCAGCGGGCCGGCAACGCGACGGGCTTCGGTGGGTTTACTTGAAAGACTACATCGCGCTTCGCCGCGCGAGGGCCGGCGTGGAAGAGACTACTCTGACTCGCAAGGACTGGCTTGACCTGATCGCCGGTCAGGCGGAGTCGAGCGGTGAGATAGTTGACGCGGTGCTGTCGAGCGATGACCCCGAGCCGTTTGTTCAAATGATTGAAAGCTTGTTTACAAAGCGGCAATACTATTGCGCTTGCTAGGTCCTATCAGTCCTATAGGTCCTATGAGTCCGATAGATCTGGAGATAACACATGAACAAAGTGCGATTCGGATTCTGGATGCCGATATTTGGCGGCTGGCTTCGCAATGTCGAAGACGAACAAATGGCAGCGACCTTCGACTACAGTAAGCGCCTGGCCCAGCGAGCCGAACAGATCGGCTTTGATATCACGCTGCTCGCAGAGCTGAACCTCAACGACATCAAAGGCGCGACTGCTCCGGTGCTCGAGTGCTGGACTACCGCTGCCGCGATTGCGTCGGTCACCGAAAAGGTTGAACTGATGAACGCCATTCGGCCGGGCTTCCGTCTGCCGGCGATCACCGCGAAAATGTCCGCCAACATCGATCACATTTCAAACGGCCGCTTCAGCCTCAACATTGTATCCGCCTGGTGGGAGCAGGAGATGCGCGAGTACGGCGGCCAGTGGGTCGGGCACGACGAGCGCTACGAACGCACGCGCGAGTTCATCGAAGTGATGCGCGGTATGTGGAGCGAAGAAGAGTTCAGCTACGAAGGCCGCTACTACAAAGTCGAGAAGGCGCATCTCGAACCGAAGCCTGTTCGCAAGCCGTGGCCGACGCTTTACGCAGGCGGCGAATCGGAAGACGCCAAGCGAATGATCTCACGTTACTGTGACGGCTATTTGATGCACGGCGACCCGCCGGAGAATGCGCGGCCCAAGGTTGAAGAGATGGAACGTCGAAGGCGCGAACTTGGACTCGAGCCGATGGTATATGGGATCGCGGCGTATGTGATTTGCAGAAAGAGCGACGCGGAAGTCAAGAAAGAGATCGATCGCATCTGCGACGTGAAAGACACGGCCGGTTATTTCGGCTTCAAGGATTTCACTACGCAGAGCAAGCTCGAGCGCGAGTTGTCGCTGCGCGATTACAGTGTTTCGAATCGGGGGCTGCGAACGGGATTGACGGGAACGGCTGAGCAGATCGCCGAACGCATAATCGAGTTTCGCAAAGCCGGCGTCGAGATATTCCTGATGCAGATGAGCCCGATGATGGAAGAGATGGAGCGGTTCGCCGAAGAGGTTATTCCTTTGGTGAACTCCGGCCTCGCAACCTAAGCGATTTCAGATTCGCGTGTAGTAAGCCTCGCCAGCACACGCTCGACAAAGCGTGCGGCCATCGCGAACGACCTCGCGGTGGTCGTTGATCCCTTCGCCGCATTCATCGCACTGCACCCTTGAAACCGGCCTCCCTGGCCTATCCTGTGGCGGCAGCTCCACCCGAACGCGTTCAACCTTGAACAGTTCCTCTTCGG
>JADGNW010000307.1 GCA_017883315.1 Blastocatellia bacterium
CCACGACTGCCGCTGATTCAACCGTGCCGGCCTGAGCGAACAATTCCTGCAGCTCCTGACTGGTGGTTTGGAAAGCGAGGTTTCCAACATAAAGTTTCATTGACATCTAGTTTTACCTTTCCCTTTTGGGATTGAAAGAAGCTGCGAATCAGATGGCTTCGGTGAACGGTAGCAGTCGAAGAACCGAGTTCGGATGCTCTAAAAAAGAGCGGCTTCTGAAGTTGAAATCGGCCTGCTCTCGAACGATCCAAACGCCGGCGCTAACTCGTTTGTGCGCGGGGCGCATCACCGTCGATGCGCGAGAGAAGGATTAACGTTCATGATAATGCCCTATTTGACGGCTGGTTGCAAGGTCGGAGGCCCTGGGACCGGGGTCCCGGCAGGCAGTGGTCTATTCAATGTCTTGCCTTTTCGCTGAAGCGGTTGGCATAATCGCCCCCAATCATGATCAGACCATTTCGTGGTATTTCCCCACAAATTCACCAGACCGCATTCATCGCCGACAGCGCGCAGGTAATCGGCGACGTGCATGTCGGCGAGCAGGCATCAATCTGGTTTGGCACCGTTGTGCGCGGCGACATGTTCCACATTCGCATCGGCGACCGCACGAATGTGCAGGACAACTGCGTCCTGCACACGCGTACCGGCGAGAAGCCTACCATCCTGGAAGACGAAGTCACCGTCGGGCATAGCGTGACCTTGCATGGCTGCTATGTCGAGCACTGTTCCCTGATCGGCATCGGTTCGATTGTCCTGGATGACGTGCGCGTGGGAGCGCAATCGCTGGTCGCCGCGGGTTCGTTGATTTCTCCCGGAACAATTATTCCGCCGCGCTCGCTGGTGATGGGCATGCCGGCACGAGTGAAACGACCACTTACTGATGAAGAAGTTGCCAACCTGGCGACTTACTGGCAGAACTACGTTAAGTACTCAAAGTACTATCTTGCTGAGCCAAGATAATTCCATTTTCCATTTTCCATTTCTCATTTTTCATTTGGCACTGACCATTAGAGACCGGCGTTGAGAGTCCCAACTCAAGTTGGGTTCTTGCCGACGGCAAAACCCGACTGAAGTCGGTACTCTTAACGCTCGCCTGAAATGACCAATGAGAAATGTCCAGTGATAAATGGAAAATGATCAGGCGTGCTTCTCTTGCGCGGGAGGCTGGGGAGCCGGGAATGGTTGTGTGTCGCTCTTGTAATCGCAGTCTTCTTTGGCGCAACTGCGCGTGATGCCTTTCTTGGTCGTCTTCTCCAGCAAGTAAGGCGCGCCGCATTGCGGGCAGGGCTGAGTCACGGGCTTGTCCCAATAAACGATTTCGCATTTAGGATATTCCGAACAGCCGTAGAACGATTTGGCGCGCTTCGTTTTCTTAACCAGCAGTTCGCCTTTGCATCCCGGTCGCGGACAGGCGATGCCGGTCGTCTCGCGCTTGATGTATTTGCACTTCGGATAGTTCGAGCAAGAGATGAACTCGCCGTAGCGTCCCCAGCGCTTGACCAGTTGCGCGCCATCTTCCGGGCACTTCTCGTCAATCGGCTCTGGTGGTTTCGAGACCGCCCCGCTCTTGGAAATCTTCCTAATGTTGCGGCACTCGGGATAACCGCTGCAGCCATAGAATGGCCCAAACCGGCCGCGCTTTAGCTGCATCTGCTTACCGCAAAGATCGCACGCCTCAACCTCTTCTGCTTCGCCCCCGTCAGCCGACGCTTGCTTCGAATCCGCGCCATCCGCAGCTGCAACGGGCTCAGCATCGCGCGTCGCGCCGCAACTGGGGCACTTGAGATACTTGCCGAAGCGCCCAAGCTTTTGCACCATCCCGGCGGTGCCACACTTCAAGCAGACTTCTTCAGTCGGGGTTTCCTTGTTCTTGATTTCCTTGGCGTACTTCTGGAATTGATCCAGATCCTTGCTGAACTTGTCGTAGAAGTCCTTGAGCGCGTCAGTCCATTTCAGCTTACCTTCTTCGATCTCGTCCAACTCCGCTTCCATTCTGGCGGTGTAAGTTTCATTGAAGAGGTCGGCGAACCCGCCGTCAATCAGCACATCGTTAACGGTCTTGCCGAGCGCGCTGGGATGAAAGCGTCCTTCCTTCTTTTCCACGTACTCGCGATCCTGAATCGTGGTCATGATCGCCGCATAGGTCGACGGCCGGCCAATGCCCTTCTCTTCCAGAGCTTTCACCAGCGTCGCTTCCGTGTAACGCGGCGGCGGCTCAGTGAAATGCTGTTCCGGATCGATCTTGTTGAGGGCCAGCGTCTCGCCCTTCGCGACCAGCGGCAGAGTCCGTTCGTCTTCTTCGTCGGCCGGTTTTTCGTCACGACCTTCCTGATAAACTTTCAGGAAGCCGTCAAACTTCAAAACCGATCCGGTCGCCCGAAAGATAAAACGTCCGGCCTGAATATCGATCGTGGTTTGATCAAAGAGCGCGGGCATCATCTGCGAGGCAACAAAGCGCTGCCAGATAAGCCGGTATAGTTTCAATTCTTCAGGCTTGAGATATTGAGCCAGCGCGTCGGGCGTGCGCGAAACTTCGCTGGGGCGAATCGCTTCGTGTGCATCCTGCGCGTCTTTCTTTGAACGGTAATGAACCGCTTTTTCCGGCAGGTAGTTTGCGCCGTATTGGTTCCCGATGAACCCGCGCACTTCACCGAGCGCAGCCTCGCCCACGCGCGTCGAGTCGGTGCGCATGTAAGTGATCAGGCCGACGCCGCCTTCCGCCCCGATCTCTATGCTGCCTTCGTACAGACGCTGCGCCAACATCATCGTCTTCTTGACTGAAAAACCGAGCTTGCGCGCGGCTTCTTGTTGCAGCTTCGAAGTAATAAATGGTGGGACCGGATTGCGCTTGCGTTCTTTCGTAGTGACTTCACTGACAACGAAGCTTTGCTTTTCGGCTTCCGCGACCAGCTCTTTCGCCTGCGCCTCTTTGCCGATCAGGATTTCAGTGCCTTTCGGTTCATTGTCGAAGTTGCCGGTCTTGACCGTCTGCTCGCCAACTTTCAACAGCCGCGCGTCGAACGCCGGCGGTTGCTGGCCGGTGAGATTCGCGCCAATCGTCCAGTACTCAGTCTTGACGAAAGCTTCGATCTCGCGTTCGCGTTCGACTACCATGCGCAGCGCGACTGATTGCACACGACCCGCGCTCAGCCGGCCGCCGATGGTCTTGCAGAGCAAAGGCGAAACTTTGTAACCCACCAGACGATCGAGCACGCGCCGCGCTTGTTGTGCGTCAACTAAATTTCCATCGATCTGTTTCGGATGCTCGAACGCTGCCTGCACCGCGCGCTTGGTAATTTCATTGAACATCACGCGAAAGGAGGGCACGGCCGGTTTTTTAGGAATGATCTCTTCGGCCAGGTGCTGGCAGATCGCTTCGCCTTCACGGTCCGGGTCGGCGGCGAGATAGATGGCCGTGGCGGTCTTTGCGGTCTTCTTCAGATCCGCGACGATTTTCTTGTTGTTGCGCTTCTTGGTATCGGGAATGATTTCGTAATGCGGCTCGAAATTATTCTGGATGTCCACGCCCAGGTCTTTCGCAGGCAGATCCTTGATATGCCCGATCGAGGCCATCACGATGTAATCCTTGCCGAGATATTTATTGATCGTTTTCGCCTTGGCGGGCGATTCGACGATGACTAAGTTCTTTGTCATTGCTTCTCAAGTCCAGTCACGCACTGATGAATGTTCGATGACCGGGGGTTGCTTCCAAACCGATTGCCTGAGGTTTTCAGGAGGCGGGCATGAAAATAGCACTAACACCGCCTCAAAAGCCAAACGCGCCCAATTGAGGATTAGAATTTCGCCACTTACGCGGTGTATTATCAGCCCCGTCAATATTCCACTCGGAGAGGTGAAACTTATGTCCAGGTTCTCGTTGCTGCTTAGCATTCTCGTCATTTCCGCAACTGCCGTGTTCGCCCTGGCGGTCGCCGAACCGCCCGCCGTCGGATCCAACGCGCCGGACTTCGCGCTGACCACCAACGAGGGCAACCAGGCCGCACTCAAAGACTTTCGCGGCAAGTGGGTCGTGCTCTACTTCTATCCCAAAGACTTTACCAGCGGGTGCACTCTGGAGGCGCACAACTTCCAAACCGACCTCGCCAAGTACCAGGCGGCGAATGCGGTGATTCTCGGCGTCAGCGTCGACACCGCTGAATCGCACAAAAGCTTCTGCGCCAAAGAAGGCCTCGCTTTCAAACTTCTTTCCGATACGGACAGCAAGGTGTCTGACGCCTACGGCTCGGTGATGGAATACAACGGCATGAAGCTCTCTGCCCGGAACACCTTCATCATTGACCCGCAGGGGAAAGTCGCGAAGGTCTTTATGAAGGTCAGTCCGGGCGGTCACAGCGCCGAAGTCCTCGCCGCACTGGCCAGTCTTCAGAAGCCATAGCTGGCATGAAGCACTCGCAATTAGTCGTGACCCTTCCGCCCGATGAAGCAATGAGGCGGCTGGCGGCATCCGTCGATCAGCCAAACGTGAGCCTCATGAATCCGTTCGCCGGGAAAGATTTCTATGGCCGGCTAAGCGGATATCAGTTCTGGCTGCGCAGCCGCCGGCGTTGGTCGCGAAACAGTTTCGCTCCAGTTTGCAGAGG
>JADGNW010000308.1 GCA_017883315.1 Blastocatellia bacterium
GCGGCATCTGTCCCGTCGCTTATCAGATGAGCGCGGTGCACGCGATGGAAGACGCGCTCGGCGTGAAAGTCGATGGACAACTTCGCGAGCTTCGCCGGCTGCTTTACTGCGGCGAGTGGATCGAGAGCCACGTGCTGCACATAGCGATGCTTCACGCGCCCGACTTCCTCGGCTACCAGGATGCAATTCAGATGGCGAAGGACCATCCCGAGATTGTGCAGCGCGCGCTAAGGCTGAAGAAGACCGGCAACGCAATTGTATCGTTGTTGGGCGGCCGCGAAATTCACCCGATCAACGTTCGAGTCGGAGGATTCTACAAAGTTCCGGCGAAATCGGATTTCAACGACCTTCGCGAGCAACTCGAATGGGCCCGCGACGAAGCGGTCAAGCTTGTCAGTTGGGTTGCGACGTTTCCGTTTCCCGACTTCGAACAGGATTACGAGTTTGTTGCGCTGCGTCACCCGAGCGAATATCCGTTCAATGAGGGGCAGATCGTTTCAAACAAAGGTCTCGACATAGCGGCGCGACAATACGACGACCACTTCATCGAAGAGCACGTCGAGCACTCGAACGCGCTGCACTCGAGCCTGCAACGGCGCGGTGTTTACTTCGTTGGGCCGATGGCAAGGTACAGCTTGAACTTCGATCGCCTTTCGCCACTTGCACAGGAAGCGGCGCGTTCAGCGGGACTCTCGGACGTGTGCAGAAATCCGTTCAAGAGCATCATCGTGCGCGGCGTTGAGACTCTTTACGCGATTGACGAAGCGCTGCGAATAATCGATCAGTACGAGATGCCGGACGCTCCGGCCATAGAAGTGCAGGCGCGCGAGGCAACCGGGTACGCTTGCACCGAAGCGCCTCGAGGTATTTTATATCACCGATACTACGTAAACGCCGGCGGACTCATAACGAACGCCGAGATCATTCCGCCGACCTCTCAGAATCAAAGAATGATCGAGAGTGACCTGTGGCAGTTCGTGGCTGCTCACACCGATCTTCCGGACGATAAGCTCACCTGGCAGTGCGAGCAGGCAGTGCGCAACTATGATCCCTGCATCTCGTGCGCTACGCATTTTCTGAAGCTCACCATCGAGCGCCAATAACATTCCAATGACTCAACAAGGCACAAGACTCGTGATCGGCGTAGGCAACGAAGATCGCGGCGATGACGGCGTGGGGCCACTTGTGGCTTCCCGTTTGAAGCCGCAGGCCGGCGACA
Organism: Blastocatellia bacterium; assembly: GCA_017883315.1. Classification (GTDB taxonomy): domain Bacteria; phylum Acidobacteriota; class Blastocatellia; order UBA7656; family UBA7656; genus Onstottus_A. The sequence continues at coordinate 1,220 of JADGNW010000308.1, forward strand.
GGTTTGAGGTTCTCGAGTGTCGCGGCGACGGCGCGGCGCTTATGGACGCCTGGAAAGGCGCCGACACCGTTATCATTCTCGATGCCGCGTTGTCAGGCGCTGAATCGGGAACGATCCATCGCATCGATGCAACCACACAAGCGATGCCCAAGAACTTCTTGCACTATTCGACTCATGCATTCAGCGTTGCCGAAGCCGTTGAGTTGGCGCGAGCGCTGGGCGAGCTTCCACGACAGGTTATTGTGTATGGCATCGAGGGCGAGAAGTTTGACGCGGGCGACGCGCTATCTCCGGCAGTCGAGAAGGCGGCGCGCGACGTTGAGGCCCTGGTGCTGAGTGATCTCGACGCGGTATCTGACTTCCTTGCACAGGCAGAATGATCCTAACCCTCGTTCTGACCGCCGGCGCAGATTCATCCACTTCCCACCCCGCTACCCACTTGCAATGTTTGCGCGGGAACGCTGTGACGGTGGTCACGTGCAAGCGTGCGCTCCGTCACGGACATTGATTGGCAAACCGGTCTATGTTGTCCTGGGCTGGAAGCAACTCTTCCACCCACATTGATGCATGCGAGAGTCACTGTAACCTGCGAAGTAGCCGGTGAGTGAGGGTCAGCGGCCGCTTCAGGGCTTGCACCGAGACTCTAGCTCAGGGGTGAAGAGGCGGAGGCGGGCAAAGTCCAGATCGCCGCATTCTTAATTTGATACGCGGAATAGGACTGAGCCCGCCTGAGCGCCTGAGGAACAGACTCCTCCTTATCGACCGCCTCTTCACTCCGAATTCACCCGCTTCTGCTAACCAACTGCCAGCTCTGTGAAAAAAGAAAGGAGGGGATATGGCCGACTCAGGTCCGCCCATTTGGCAGGTGATGCAGTCGAAGGGCTACTCGCGCCGCGAGTTCATGCACTTCTGCAGCTTCGCCGCCGCCGCTGCCGGTATTCACGCATCCGGCTTGCTCTCGGTCGTTCACGCGTTTGAGAAGAAGCCACGCCCGCCGGTTATCTGGCTTCATTTTCAGGAATGCACTTGTTGCAGCGAATCCTTCATACGTTCTTCTCATCCCATAGTAGCGGACGTCCTGCTCGATACTCTCTCGCTCGACTACACCGAAACACTGCAAGCGGCCGCCGGACATCAGGCGGAGAAATGCCTGCAGGACACAATCAAGAATTATCCCGGCCAGTACATTCTGCTGGTCGAAGGCTCGGTGCCCACAAAAGACGGCGGCGTGTATTGCATGATCGGCGGACGCACTGCGGAAGACATTCTGCAGGAAGCCGCGAAGTCCGCCGCGTCAGTGATCGCGTGGGGAAGCTGCGCTTCGAACGGTTGCATCCAGAGCGCGAGTCCGAACCCAACCAGTGCGACTCCGATCCACAAGCTCCTCAGCAGGACGGTCATCAACGTGCCGGGGTGTCCTCCCATCGCCGATGTAATGACAGGGGTCGTCACACACCTGCTCGTTTTCGGCCGCGCTCCTGAGCTCGATAGCCAGGGGCGTCCGCGCGAGTTCTACTCGCGACGCGTTCACGACACCTGCTATCGCCGTCCGTACTACGACGCCGGATTGTTCGTCGAGTCGTGGGATGACGAAAGCGCGCGCAAGGGCTACTGCCTTTACAAGATGGGCTGCCGCGGTCCGGTCACCTACAACGCTTGCGGCGTGACGAAGTGGAACAACGGCGTGAGCTATCCGATTCAATCGGGTCACGGGTGCATCGGCTGCAGCGAAAACGGATTCTGGGACAACGGGCCGTTCTATCAACACCTCGCCTCGTTCCCCGGATTCGGCATCGAGAGCACCGCTGACACGATCGGCACTGCGCTCGGGCTGACCGCGTTAGGAGGCGTGGCCTTGCACGCCATTACAACGAACATCCGAAAGCGAAAAGTCATTCAAGAGTTGAAGGACGATTCGCTCTCGCCTGAAAAGACAGCCGAAGGAGGTGATAACTAATGGCACGTGTCGTAGTTGATCCGATTACGCGCATCGAAGGGCACCTTCGCATAGAAGCTGTCATCGAAAACGGCAAAATCACTGACGCCTTCAGCTCGGGCACGATGGTGCGCGGCTTCGAGAAAATCCTGAAGGGCCGCGACCCTCGCGACGCGTGGGCGTTCACCGAGCGAGCATGCGGCGTGTGCACGACGGTTCACGCGCTCGCAAGCGTGAGGACCGTCGAGGACGCCCTGAAGGTCTCAGTTCCGAAGAACGCTGAGTTGATTCGCAACCTTATGTTCTGCACGCAGATGGTTCAGGATCACGTGGTTCATTTCTATCACCTTCACGCGCTCGACTGGGTCGATATCGTGAGCGCGCTTTCCGCGAAGCCTGAAGAGACTTCGAAGATTGCTCAGACGATTTCGAGCTGGCCGCGAAGCTCGCCGGCCTACTTCTCGGATCTTCAAAAGCGCTTGAAGGGATTCGTCGATACGGGACAGTTGGGCATCTTCGCGAACGGCTACTGGGGTCACGCGGCTTACAAGCTACCGCCGGAGGTCAACTTGCTCGCAGTCGCGCATTATCTCGAAGCTCTCGAGTGGCAAAAGGAGATCGTGAAGATTCACGCGATCTTCGGCGGCAAGAACCCGCACCCGAATTACCTGGTCGGCGGAGTTCCCTGCTCGATCAACATCGACGAGGTCAACGCCATCAACACCGAGCGGTTGAACCAGGTCGGCCAGTTGATCAGGGACGCGATTACGTTCGTCGAGCAAGTCTACATTCCCGACTTGATGGCGATCGCGGGCTTCTACAAAGACTGGGCGGCGATCGGCGGAGGCTTGCAGAACTATCTGTGCTACGGCGATCTGCCGACGCGCGGATACAATGAGCCCGACTCGTTCAAGTTCCAGCGCGGAGCGATCCTCAATCGCAATCTCAACGAAGTGTTCGAAGTGAACGGGCGCGACAACGAAGAGATCAAGGAGTACATCGCGCATTCGTGGTACTCGTACGCGGGAGGCGATCAGAAGGGTCTGCACCCGTGGGCCGGCGAGACCGAGTTCAACTTCACCGGACCGAAGCCGCCGTTCGAGCAGCTCAACGTCGAAGGCAAGTATTCCTGGGTGAAGACGCCCCGATGGAAAGATCACCCGATGGAAGTTGGTCCACTCGCGCGGATGCTTGTTGCGTTCGCTAAGGGCAACACCGAAGTAAAAGACGTGGTCACCGAAGCTCTCCAAAAACTCAACGTGCCGATCACGGCGTTGTTCTCAACTCTGGGCCGCACTGCGGCCCGCGGGCTCGAGACTCGGCTTGTTGTGCACTGGATGAAGGGCTTCTACGACGAGCTTCTTGACAACATCAAAGCCGGCGACGTGCGCACGTTCACCCGAGAGAAGTGGGATCCGTCAACGTGGCCCGATGTCTGCGAAGGCGTCGGATTGAGCGAGGCTCCTCGCGGCGCGCTCGCGCACTGGATTCGGATCAAGGACAAAAAGATCGACAACTACCAACTCGTAGTGCCGAGCACGTGGAATGCTTCGCCGCGTGACGCGAATGGCCAGCGGTCGGCTTACGAAGAGTCGCTGATAGGAACTCCAGTCGCAAATCCCGAGCAGCCAGTCGAGATTCTGCGGACGATCCACTCATTTGATCCGTGCCTCGCCTGCGCGGTGCACCTCTACGACCCGGATGGGAAGCACATCCATCAGGTGCAATTCTACTAAGGAGGGCGCCATGGCAAGTGCACAACCAATTCCATATCAAAGGGTGTACGTGTGGGAGTTTCCCGTACGGCTGTATCACTGGGTGAACGCCGTGTGCGTGGTCGCGCTCGGAGTGACCGGCTATCTGATCGGCAACCCGCTTGCGATCTCTTACTCGAGCGAGGCCTATCAGCAATACTGGTTCGGCTGGGTGCGCTTCATCCACTTCGTTACGGCGTTCGTCTTCTTCTTCAACTTCCTGGTCAGGATCTACTGGGGATTCGTCGGGAACGACTTTGCTCGATGGACCAACTTCATTCCGTTCAAGAGGGCCCAGTATCGCGAGATGGTCGAGGTGCTGAAGGTGGACGTGCTCCAGACGAAGATTCGCGGATTGATCTCGCTGGGGCACAATGCGCTCGCGGGATTGATCTACTTCCTTTCGTTTCTGGTGTTCCTGTTTCAAGCGATAACCGGATTCGCTCTGTATTCGAGCATGAGCGATTCTTTCTTCCCTCGCCTGTTTGCGTGGATCGTGCCGCTGATGGGCGGGGACAATCCCGTGCGCCAATGGCATCACGTGTTCATGTGGTTCTTCGTCGTGTTCGTGATCGTTCACGTCTATCTGGTTTTCTATCACGATTACGTCGAAGGCCGTGGGACTACTTCGTCGATGGTGGGCGGCTACAAGTTCGAGCGTGAAGATGAATACAAGTCTTGAGACCGCCGGCGTCCTCATCCTGGGAATAGGAAACGTGCTGATGGGAGATGAGGGCGTCGGCGTTCGTGTCGTCGAGCGCCTTCAAGAATCAACTCTACCGGAGGGCGTCGAGTGTCTGGACGGCGGCACGGGCAGCTTCGTGTTGCTCGAACCGATGCAGAAGGCGAGCAGATTGATCTTGATTGACGCGACGGTGGACGGCGCGCCTGCCGGAACGGTGCGTCGTCTACAGCCGCGATTCTCGAAGGAGTATCCGCGAACGCTCACGGCGCACGACATCGGGTTGAAGGATTTGCTGGATGCGTTTTCCCTGCTGGCCCAGCAGCCGGATGTCACGCTGTTCGCAATCTCAATCGATCCGTTGCAAGACTTGAGCGTTGAGCTATCGCCCGAAGTCAACGCGATAGTGCCCGACGTCGCTGAGA
>JADGNW010000309.1 GCA_017883315.1 Blastocatellia bacterium
GGATCGCTTCGCATCCGAACATCGAAGTATCGCGTGAAGAAGTGCAAACTCTGCCGCCCGACGGGCCTGTTGTAATCGCGACCGGGCCGCTCACATCGCCCGCGCTCACTGAAGAAATAACAAAGCTGACCGGCGCCGCGCAGCTCTACTTCTACGACGCGATATCACCCGTGGTTGACGCCGAGACCATCAATTGCGACATCGCGTTTCGCGCCGCGCGTTACGATAAAGGTGGAGACGACTACCTGAACTGCCCTTTCAATGAAGAAGAATACGATCGGTTCTATGACGCACTGATCGCGGCTGAGTCGGTGCCGCTTCACGAATTCGAGAAGACGATGTACTTCGAAGGTTGTTTGCCGATCGAAGAGATCGCTCGGCGCGGCCGTGACACCTTGCGCTATGGACCGATGAAACCGGTTGGACTACGCGATCCGCGCACCGACCGGCAGTCATGGGCGGTGGTGCAACTCAGGCAAGAGAATCTTATGGCCGACAGCTACAACCTCGTGGGCTTTCAGAACCATCTGAAATTCGGCGAGCAGAAGCGCGTGCTTCGTTTGATTCCCGGACTCGAGCAAGCGGAATTCATTCGCTACGGGCAGATTCATCGAAACACGTTCATCTGCGCGCCAGCGGTGCTGACTCAGACGCTGCAAATGCGGGTTCATCCGCGCGTTCTTTTCGCGGGACAGATTTCGGGAGTGGAAGGATACATCGAAGCGATGGCAACGGGATTCATGGCGGGAGTTCACGCAGCCGAGCTTGCGCGCGGTCGCGTGCCGCAATCTCCTCCCCGCCGAACCGCGATGGGCAGTCTGACGAACTACATCGCGAACGCCGAAACGAAGAACTTTCAACCGATGAACATCACGTTCGCTTTGCTGCCGCCGTTGGAAGACGCAGACCGGCGAAGACTCAGACGCAAAGTTGATCGCCATCGTTTCCAAGTCGAGCTTGGTTTAAAGGACTTTGAAGAGTGGCGCGCTACGTATCTCGCGAAGGCAGCAGTTTCAGAAGCAGGAGTATGAGCATAAGGCAAAAGAGAGCGGGCGACGGGGTGAGGGGGCGACAGGGCGAGGGGGCGACTCGGCGATTGCCCACGTTCGCCCCGTCGCCCCGTCGCCCCGTCGCCCCCTCACTCTTCTCCGTCGCCGCGTCGCTTGTCCTGGCTGCCTTCTGCCTACTGCCTTTTGCCTTCGCCCAGTCCGGACGTCCAACTCCACCGGCGCCAAAGCCGCAGACTCCTTCCTCGGCGCAAGGACAACGCCCGGTTTCCCCTCCCACTGACGAAACGCGCCCGCGCCGCGCGACCGATCAGCCGCAGGATGAAAAGCCAATCAAGCTTAAGGCGGATCTGGTCACTGTTATAACTTCGGTTACAGACGCTACCGGGAATCAGATCAACGACCTGGCCCAAAAAGATTTTGAAGTGTACGAAGACAACGCGCTCCAGGACATCGCGGGGTTCTATCGCGAGGGGCAGATTCCATTGCGATTGATCTTCTTGTTCGACACGTCGAGTTCGATACGCCATCGGTTTGAGTTCGAGCAGCGAGCCGCCGCTCAGTTCTTTCGCAACGTGATGCGCCCGGGCGATCAAGCGGCGTTGATGAGCGTTTCGACTGAATCAAAGATCGAGCTGCAGTTCACCCCTGACGTCGAGCAACTGGTCAGCGCGATTGGGCAGCTCAAGGCCCAGGGCGCGACCGCGCTCTATGACGGAATGATAACCGCGGCCAGATATCTGCGGCCTTCCGAAGGCCGCCACGTGATGGTCGTCCTGTCGGACGGGACGGACACGGTCTCGACTGCGACGCTGGCGCAGGCACTTACTGACGCGCAAAGATCGGATATGGCTATTTACGCCGTGCACTCGACCGGAGTCGCGCCCTCGGCTAACGTTCAAGACCTGGCGGGCGAGTTCGTTATGAAGGCGATGTGCGAAGACACTGGCGGGCGCGCCTTCTTTCCGCCGATCTACGAAGATCAAAAAAAGGAAGCGCGTGACCTCGACGAGATTTATAAGCGTTTGGCCGCCGAGGTGCGCGCGCAGTTTGTGCTGACGTACTACAGCAAGAGTGAAACGCGGCCTGGAACCTTCAGGCCAATAAGAGTGGAAGTAAAGCGGCCCGGGGTTCAGGTGCGCGCGCGACGCGGATACTACACCACGAAATGAACCTTGAAAATCTTTCCTTCGAGCGGCACCCGTATCAAACAACTTTCGGAGAGAGGAAACTGCACAATGCTCAATAGTCTCTTGACGCCTTCAGCGGCGCTTTGTCTGGTTGGGATGTTTTCAGCAGGATCATTCTTGATTGACTCCGACCCGGTCCTCCTAAAGAGCGGGCAAAAGAGTGGCGCGCAGTCGTCAAAGACGCCGTCAAAAACAGACGACGCCGCTCTGCGCGCGCGAGCCAACAAGCTGCATCGCAATTCGATAGTCATTGACACACACAACGACATTACATCTCCGCTTGCCGATGATGGGTTTGATCTCGGTATGCAAGGCGACGATCCTGCCGCGAAGGTCAAAACTCATACCGATCTTCGGCGGATGAAAGCCGGCGGGTTGGGCGCGGAGTTCTTTGCAGTTTATGTCGGCAAGGAATTCGTGAACAAGAAGCCTTCGGAGGGCGGTGGCGCCGCGCGGCGAGCGCTCGACGTGATCGACGTGGTCAAAGAGCAAATTCGCCGCCACCCGGAGTCGCTTGAGGCGGCTTCAACGGCGGCGGACATTCGTCGAATCGTAAAGAGCGGGAAGATCGCCGCATTGATGGGCATCGAAGGCGGGCACGCAATCGAAGACAGCCTTCGCGCGCTGCGAACGTTCTACAAGCTCGGCGTGCGCTACATGACGCTGACTCACACGAATACGAACGACTGGGCCGATTCGGAAGGCGACATAAACAATCCGAACGTGCAGCATCACAACGGCCTCACTGACTTCGGCCGCGAAGTAGTCCATGAGATGAATCGCATCGGAATGATGGTCGATATTTCGCACGTCGCGGATAAAACTTTTTACGACGTGATAGCAACTACTCACGCGCCGGTGATTGCATCGCATTCTTCAGCAAGAGCGATTGCCAATCACACTCGAAACATGACCGATGACATGCTCCGAGCGATGGGCAAGAACGGCGGCGTTGTGATGGTGAATTTCTACGATGGATTTCTGGATCCACGCAAAGCCGAGCTAGCGCTGCGCGAGCGGACGATGGAAGACGAGCTGAAGGCGAAATACCCTAATGACCCGAAACGCGCGCAAGAAGAGATCGATGCGTGGCGCAAGGCCAACGATCCGGGCAAGACTCCGCTGTCGGTGCTGATGGATCACATCGATCACATCGCTAAGGTTGCGGGTATCGACCACATCGGGCTCGGCTCGGACTTCGACGGAGTTCCGCTGACGGGGCTGCCTGAAGGAATGGAAGACATATCGAAGCTTCCCAACATCACCTACGAACTGATGAAGCGCGGCTACTCGGACGCGGACATAAAGAAGGTGCTCGGCGAGAATCTTCTGCGGGTGATGTCGGAGGTCGAACGCGTGGCTTCGGAGCTGCAAACAAGCTCAGCCGCCGCGGTTATAAAGAAATGAACTTCTCAAGTACGATTAGCAATGGAAGAGAGCGTCTCATCACGATGAAACCGACAGCTATTTTGCTACTCGCTATCGTTATCTCGTTCAATTCTCCGCTCATCTATCGAGCACAAGCTCAGCAAGCGCAAGGTAAGCAAGCGGAGGGTACGAAGGACGCGAAAGACCAGACGATTCGCCTGAAGTCCGACCTCGTTCAGGTGCGCGCGGTCGTTACTGACAAGCGAGGTCAGCTCATCGGCGATCTCAAGAAAGAAGACTTCGAGCTTCTCGAAAACACTCGTCCTCAAAACATCAGCTTCTTTTCAGCCGAGAAGATCGAGAGCGAGCCTCCAGGCGCGAACAAGGCCGCTGAGCCGGCATCGTTGCGGGCTCACCAGGAAACTCCCGCTCGAACGATTGTGCTCTTCGTTGACACTGTGCACATCACGTTTGAGAACCTTGCGCGGGCTAAGGAAGCGCTCAAGCGATTCATCGATGAGCAGATGACCGACAGAGATTTGGTGGCACTTGTTACAAGCAGCGGAGCGGTTGGCTTGATGGAGCAGTTCACGCGCGACCGTAAAATGATTCGCGCGGCCATTGACAGGCTTACACTATGGCGCGTTTCGCTTGAGACTCTTTTCACGCCCTACCTCGCCGCGCAAATAATCAGAGGCGATACGCAAGCCCTCGCCGTCGGCACTGAAATAGTGACACGGGAAGAGCATCTGGATACAGTGCCCCAGGGATACGTGCGCGGAAAAGCCAACCAGGTTCTCGGCGAATCCGCATATCTGCGCAAGGCTACTCTTTCAACGCTGCGAGGCGTGGTCGCGAGAGTCGCCGAAATGCCAGGCCAGCGCATGATTGCGCTGTTTTCGGAAGGCTTCACGCTCACAGATCCGGCAGGCGGTTATATGACCGCGGATCTTCAATCTGTAACCAGTCTCGCTGTTCGCTCTGGGGTGATCATCTACTCAATCGCGGCGCAAGGGCTTCAAGTGAATATGGTTCCGGCTTCGCTTCCGGGCATCGTGGAGAGCAGACAGGGATTTCGGGGACAGCGAGGGAGCAATATCGAGAGACCCGCCCTGACCAACTATATGGCCGCGGCAGAGAGGGACCTTCAGGATGGGCTGAACGCGCTCGCCAAAGACACTGGCGGCGAAGCTTTCTTCAACACGAATGACTTCAATAGCAGATTGCAGAAAGCGCTCAACGATAATCGAATCTACTACACGCTCGCGTACTATCCTCCAAGCGACAATACGACCGAGAAAGAGAAGACATTCCGCCTCATCATCTTGCGTGTGAAGAATCATCCCGACTACAAAGTGAGGACCCAGAGAGGCTACCAGCCGATAGAGGCACAAGCCCAAGCGCAGGCCGCAACGCCTCGCCAGAAACTTATTCAAGCCATGACCGAGCCGCTGCCCACTACGACGATTCCCGTAGCCCTTTTGGCTGATTACTTCGAGCGCGAAGGAAGCGAGGAGCAAGTCGCGCTTCAGGTCTACATCGACGCAAGCGCGATCAAGTTTAGCGCCGAGGAGCAACACAACACTTTCGATTTGGAAATCGCGCTGGCCATATACGACCTGACGGGCCAGCGCGTCAATGTTATTACTAAGGAAGCTCACGGGGATTTCGCGTCTGACCGGTTGGCGATGGCGAAGCGCGAAGGCTTCCGCTACGTCGAGCGAGTAGCGCTCAAGCCGGGCGTATATCAGGTGCGCGCGGGCGTGCTTGAAATCGCGACGGCGCGAATCGGCAC
>JADGNW010000310.1 GCA_017883315.1 Blastocatellia bacterium
GATGATGACCATTACTCGCATCGTGATATCTCCTTTATGGTTTTGTGTTCCGGAGCCAGGCTCCCAGTCGGTCTCGACCGCTTGATCCAATCTGCTAATACAGCCTGCTAATCCAGCCTGCTAATCCAGCCTGCTAATCCGGGCTCTCTACTGTATTGTCGAACGAGCCGCAGCAGAATCGACAGAGTCAGTATCTTTTTTTTTGAAGTATTTGTTAAGTGCAGGCGTTCAGAGTACCGGCTTTAGCCGGCGGCAGTGCTCTCACCGATCAATTCTGCCGGCTAAAGCCGGTACTCTGAACGCCTCGTTACGATGAATATCCATTCCTCCGTGAGCTCAGTCCTTCGCCATATCAGGAAAAGAAAGTGATAGCTTTTGAAAACGAAGCCGACTATACTACCGCCTCCAAAGTTACCCTAATCTCATAAGAACTGTCCGCCAAAGGAGAAAGAAGATGGCTTGTACAATGAATATGCTCACGCCGATCACGATGCACAAACCAAAAGGGCCGATTCCAAATGGAATGAAGGTGACCGCTCTTGCCGGACCAAACACCCTGAACCCTGCGCCGTCCTGTCCGATCCTCGCGATAGGCGGGTTTACGCTTTGGCCGATGAGCTATATTGATAACCGCGTCAGCTTCGGCATGGTCATGTATAACCCCAAGTGGAAGGTCGTGCACGCGATGGAGCACAAGGGTGCGCGATATATCTACAAGATCACGCTGACCGGCTCCGGCGCTTCGGGCACGGCGACGTTTTGGGGTCAGGCAGACCAGAAAGTGACGATGTCACTGGACGAGATTTGCAAGATACTGGCCTTTTAGAATCCTTGCGCGGGCTCCAATCAAACACTCCGCGCGAGCGTACTGCGACCACGTTCGCACAATAACAGGCCAGCACTCTCCGTCTGCCGTCGCGATGTACTTACCGGCCGGGCTCGTTCCTCCGCGTCCGCGTAGACCAAGGTCATGCTGGCCGAGTCTCCAGGACGGTGGTTCCTGGCTGAACCGCTGATGAACTACGAAGGGCGTCGTTGCTCCTTTCGAAATCGAAAGGAGGCTGTCTCCACCCACGCGTCAAACGATTCCAGCCGGCAGCACGGTTAACTTGCTCGTCGAGTTGAACCGGCGTACCATAACGCCCGCCCGCTTTGGCGGGCCAATCTCTCTAATTGGTCTCTCCAATTGGCAGGCGGGCCTGAGAAAGGACAAAGGACAGATATGAAACTTCGCATACTCGCAGTGATTCTTGTCCTCGCGGCTACGCTTGGAGCGGCGCCGCAAGATGATCGCAAGGCCGACCGCGAAGCGATTCGCGCTCACATCGACAGCATCTTCCAGGCGTTTATTAATAAGGACGCCGCCAAGCTGCGCGCCACGCACCATCAGAATTGGCTGGGCTACCTGGAAGGCTCGCGCACCATGATTCGCGGAGTCGATGGGTATATGAATAACAACTACGTCGACCCGGCGAGTCCTTACGGCATGAAGAGCTACAAGATGCGCGAGTTCGACATGATTTTCAACGGGGACGCGGCGTTTGTATGCTTCACCGCTGAGGTCGAGGCGAACACACCAAACGGTCCGTCAAAGCGCACCCTTCGTATCTCAGATTTTTACACGAAGCAGAATGGCCAATGGATTCAGACTGGCAGCGATACCGAGCTTCATCCGGAATCGGCGGAGGAGCAGTATCAGACACCGCGGTCGCTTGGCGATCGAATGAAGAAGCAGTTGCTCGACGCGCGAGAAGCGGTCTGGCGGGCATACTTTTCAAACGATCGGGCGGCGCTTGAAAAGCTTATCCCTGAGGAGACCGTCACTATCGAGGCGGGCGACAACAACTGGGGAAACCGCAACGCGATCTTCGAAGGCGCCGCTCGGTTCGCAAAGAGCGGCGGCAAGCTCGTCAAGCTCGAGTTTCCAAAAACCGAAATCCAGGTCTATGGCTACACTGCTGTGGTGTACTCCAATTATTCCTACGAGCTGGAGACTGGCGGCCAGCACTACCAGCAAAGCGGGCGAGTCACCGAGGTGTTCGTGTTGCGCAAGGGTCAGTGGGTGAATCCGGGCTGGCACATGGATAGCGGGAAGTAGCGGGGACATCGGGATTGGCTAGCTCGCGGTGAGCGGAATCACTTTTCCATTTTCCATTTGTCATTTTTCATTTGTCATCGTGTTTGAACCAGCATTGAAGCAATGAAAGATGACAAATGGAAAATAATGGAAAATGACAAATGGAAAATGGAAAATTGATTCGAAGGACAACCATGAAAGCAATCTTTTTGACCGCATCGCCATATGCGGACGACGCAATGAACCTTCCTGTCGAGAATGTCGAATCGGTGATTTCTTTTTACGAGACGATAATGGGATTCCGGGTTGTGTCACGTAAAGACGAGCCGCCTAAGTCCGCTGTTCTCGGTCGAGATGACATTCAGATAGGTCTCGCAGAAAACGGGGGCGACCCGACCCAGGAAGGATGTTTCTTTGAGGTCGATAACGCCGAAGCAGCATTCGCGGAATTGAAATCGAATGGCTTAGAGAAGGAAGAGGCCGGATTCCGAATCGATCAGCATGGAGAGACTGCGTTCAAAGTCTTTTTCGTCGTGGCGCCAGACGGGCTCTGTTACTGTCTCGGCGAACGGCAGAGTCGAGAATAGGCCCACCATGTGTAGAAACATCAGAACACTATTCAACTTCGAACCACCGGTGACCGACGAAGAGGTTCGCGCGGCGTCGCTGCAGTTCGTGAGAAAGATCAGCGGCTTCAACAAACCGTCGAAAGCGAACGAGGCCGTCTTCATCTCGGCAGTCGATAATATCGCCAGGATTTCGAGTCAGCTTTTGGTTTCGCTTGAGTCAAACGCCGCGCCAAAGAATCGTGAGGAGGAGGCCGCGAAAGCGAAGGCGCGCTCCGCACAGAGATTCGGCATTTGAAACTGGGTTAGAGCATAATCAATCATGAAACTACCCGAAGATCCTCGCTGGCGCGACGCTCTCAGGGGCTTGAGCGGGGCGACTTCTCGCGTTTGGAACCGCTGTTTGATGAGCGCGCATCTCCAGGCGGCAATCAATGTCCCAATCAATGCAGCGCGCTTCGATGGCGCGCGTCCGATTCAACTCACCAACGGCGATTACCACTATCGCGGCTGGCGCGATGTCCCCAAAGATATCGCGACCACTCCCGCAGAAGTGCTCGATCACTTGCGTGCCAGCGGCGCGTACGAAGACATCCGTTCGACACCGCTGGGGTGGGCGGCGAAATTCTGCAGAACACGAATGGCCGAGTTTCTTCTTCGTCGCGGCGCAAAGCTCAACCATCCCGACGATGCGCCGTGGGCGACGCCGCTCGCGTGGGCAAGTCGACGCGGACATCACGAGGTTGTGGAGTTGCTGGAGCAATACGAGAAACGCTGAGTCCCGCAGATAACAAGCGTCCAGCGCCGAAGGCGCGAGGGACATTAGCCGGTGGTGGAGCGCAGCGAAAGCACCGGCCCGCCCCGTCGCATCATTGCGCTCCGGCAGGAGCGTGGGAGTGAGATTATATGCCATCAACACATTTGAGTCTGCACTACCACCTCATCTTTAGTACAAAAGAACGCTATCCGTTTATCAGCCGGGAATGGCGCACGCGTTTGCATGCGTTTCTTGGTGGCGAGGTGCGAACACTGAACGGTCACCCGACTGAGATCGGCGGTGTAGCGGACCACGTTCACCTGTTGATCGGTCTACGTGCGACACATTGCCCCCGGCTAGCCTCCGTAGCGCCTCCAGCGCAGCAGAATGGGTCACCTTCGAAGGCCAACAAATCGAGTACCGGCCTGCTGTACCCGGCGAGCATTACCGATTAATCGTGGCGGCGACCTGGGAGAAGGTGCGGCAGAATCCCGAGGTGAAGGAAGTTCTGCTTTCAACTGGTGATCGGATTCTAAGACCGGATCACCATCAGGAACCGAACGCGCCCGCGGCTTGGCGTTACTACGAGATCCTCACTGAGATCCGCGCCGACCTTCAAAGGCCGGAACAACCTCGGCGACAGTCGGAATAGGACGGGAACGACTCGTTCAATCTCTTAGTTACTGAAGACGAGAATATTTGACCATCCACGGATGTTCTTCACGCGAATGCGATTGGCGCCTCGCAGCAGTCCTAATTGACCGTCGTCGCCCTTAACGATCAACTTGGCGCCTGACCCCTTTACCTTGATTCCCCGCGGCGGCGCTACGACACGGCCGTTGATTTCAACCGCGAGATTCTCAGCGAGTCCACTCGTTCTTATCGTGAGCCTCGATCCGTCGAAGCTTGCGCTGCTGACTAAGAGCCCGCCCGCCTCGGGCCTGCTAAAATCAACTGTGGCTTCGGGGCTTCTATTTCCATCGCGATCAATGACGACAAGGGTCGCACGCACGGCGGTGGGCGTTACACTCAAACCGCCAATCGACACTTGAGACTCGATCCGACTTGAGTTCCCGGAGCTGATCGTCAGGCTCGATGGTTGTCCAACCGCACGTCCCGCTTCATCGAGGGTGCTCACATCCGCCTTTGCGAAGTCGCCCTCGAGATCTACAGCGGCGTAGCTGAGATCCAATACATCGCCTTCGAGGCGCGGTCTGACGTCGAAGATCGCGGGCGCGTGGCTGTTGACGCCGCCCATGACGGTTGCGCTAACGGTGAAATCCGCTTCGCCCGGCCCAAAGTTCGCGATCGCGATGAAGTAAGTCCCGGCGCGGAGAGGCGGAGTACTCGATGCGGTAATGTTCAGCGCTTCTGAGCCCGACTTGCCGGCGGACACATAGTCGCTTACGGGATGGAAGCCTTGATTGACGATCCTTTCGCCAAACCGCGCGAACAGGTCTACGTCCTGATCTCCATTCAATTCGATCTTCAGGTTAGCGGCGCCCGGCGGGACAGCGATCGAATACTGCAGGTGGCTCAGGACGCCCGCATCGGGAGGCGGCGCGACTATCCCTCCTCTTTGCGGTTGTCCCGAGACAAGCGGGATCAGGTTAGGCGACCCAGTCGTGCTGATCGCGCGATAACCGATGGCGTCGAGAACGGCGGTATCATTATCGGTGATGTAATAATGCTCACCGGGTCCGATCGTCGGATCCATAACTCCGAGGTACCGCCCCAACAGGCTGTCGTCTTTCCAGTGCGACGACTCTCTGCCGTCTCCACCCGCGCCGTCGGGCCGTCCGGTCGATAACGGCATCGTTGCGTCGCCCGCGTAAAAGCTCTGCTCTCCGCCGGACGATAGTATCCGTTGCAACGAACCGAAGTCGCCTTTGATTGAGTCGGGGCGAACCCGAAACAAATCCCAGATTGAGGACTCAATGTCGATCGATGAGTCCACCTCTTGCTGACCGACGCACGAGACGAATCCGAGAATATGGCCTATCTCATGCAGGGCGATAGCTTCGAAATCCAACTTGCCCGGCGCGACGCCGTCCCAAGAATCAAAATCAAAACTGAACTTTGAATTCAAGCCAATCGCCGGCGGCGGACCGAAACTGCTCAGCTCCCCGTCAGGGTCGGCTGTCTGGCTGATCAGACTCAGGGCGCGAAGAGAGGCCGACGAAGCGGCGATCCCCGCTGATTCTCCGCGATCCGTTGGCGCAGCATTGACGGGCAGCGCGTTGAGCAATGACGATCTCTCGGGCGCGTTCGAAATCAGACTCGCCCGGACTGCCGGATAAAGAGCATTGCCGCCAAGAACCTGGGCGTCGGTGGTCGCGACGACACTATCGTCGAACGGCTTACCGAATAACGTTGGGCCGAAATCAACATCGATGACGATGGTCACGCGATCTTGAATCAGGGCTTCCCACTGGGTGGCCGCGCGCTTGAAGGCCTCGCTCGCGGGAGAGGAGCTGAGCAATTGCGATGTGGCGCGCAGTACGATTCTCAAGCCTTGCTGATCGGGCGACTGGTCGGGCGCCAGCACGGTTAACGGAAGGTTCGGGTCGCGTTCCCTGATGCTCTGGGCCTGCTCACCGCCAGCCTCGAGACAAACGGCTCGGCCGTCAACGAGCTTGTGCACAAAGGCTCCCAGGTTGTTTGGCGCTAGCCACGCCGAGCGGTTATTGGAACCATTTTGAAGAATCGAATTGTTTGAGCGAACGGCCCTCGGGCTTAGAGACAGCGAGACGAGGCTCACAATGAGAAGGAACGCCGCAGCGGCGCGAGTGGGGGCACTACGCATGATACTACCTCTCTTTGGTATAGCGGCTTCTTAATGAAGCTCTTTGGTAGGCCGTTCAGAATCCATCAGCCGAGTCTGAACAAGCTGTCCGCTCTTTGGCGAACGAAGCGAAATCGGATCGTATTTTAGAGCAAGGCAACTCAGAAGATCAATACGTCCTGAGGCTTGGAGCGGGAGGGGCATTGATGATAGAGATCGGCCGGTTGCTACTCACGGAGAGCCGGTCAGCCAAACATGACGCTGACCCCGTTTTCTTTTATTCGTTGTTTCTCAACTGCCTGCTTCGCGTATGGTATCGATCACTTGCTGTTCCTTCTCCGGTGGGAAGCGGCCTAGCCAGACATTCAGAACCACACCTTGTTGGTCGACAAGGATCAGCGTCGGCGTTCCCCTGATCTTCAAGGCCTCAAAAGAGCCTTGGCGCACGTCGGCGATTTCAACGTTGAGACTCCGCAGATACTCGCGACTCTCCTCCACACTCCCAGGTAGCACTGCAGTCATATGTACGCGCTGAGTTGGCAGCTCCGCCGTGAGTCGCCGGTAAAACGGGGCGCTCTCACTGCACGAGTCACAACCCGGAGCAAACGCAAGGACGAGTGTGGCGCCATTGGTTTGCCAGTCGACACCCGTTAGCGACAGCGTTTCGCCAACTGCGATTTGAGGCGGCATGTCTCGCCCCGGTCTGGACAACAGATAGTTCCTCACCAGTACTACGCTTGCGATCACCGCCACAATCACGAGGGCGATGTTAGTCACGATATCGAGTTTCTTAGTCATACAGGTCTTTTTTTCAGCGAGAGAGTACCGACTCACAACCGGGGCGTCAAATGCTACAAACATATCAGTCGCTCGAACTGTGCAGTCGTCCGCCCAGTCAATCGACTGACTCAGTTAGCGCGCTGAGACAGTTTGGGCTGACGTCGGGATTGACTGTCGGTTCACTCGAGCCATCCTGCTATTATTATCACGGGCAGTTGCCTGGCGCCCGGCCGTGCTTCGTTCGCATAGGCGCCGACGCACTCGCCGGCGCCAAATTGAATCCGCAAGGAGACGGTCATCGTGACTACACACGCTAGCGGAACTTTCGAAGTAAAGCTCACTCCACAGGCGCCCGACGAAGAAGCCGGGGATGCAAGCGTCGGAAGAATGACCATAGACAAGCAGTTCCACGGCGACCTCGAAGGGACCAGCAACGGCCAGATGCTAACCGCCGGAACGGACGTCAAAGGTTCCGCCGGTTATGTGGCAATCGAGAAGGTCAGCGGAACACTGCAAGGCCGCAGAGGCGCCTTCATTCTGCAGCACAGCGGCACGATGACACGCGGCGAACCGCAACTGACCATCACCGTGGTACCCGACTCTGGCGCCGGAGAACTTGTTGGGCTTGCGGGCAGGCTGGACATCAAGATCGAGGACGGTAAGCACTCGTACGACTTCGAGTACACGCTCGCAGAAACGCCTTGAATCCTGTGCTGCTGACTTCGAGCATCGGGCGGCGCGGTTTGCCGCGCGCAAAAAAGAAGGCCGCTAAGAAGACGCGATTATGAACAAACAACTAGTTCTCGATTCCCGCATCGAAGCGCTGCTCGATCGGCTTTACGCTTTAAGCTCCAGCCAGAGCGAAGAGATGATGTCTTATTTCACGGCCCGCGCTGAAGCAGGCGACATCGATTGGAACGCGTTTGACGCTGCGGCGAATCAATTCCTCAGCGACAAGCTCGTAGCGCTTGATCGAGAGAAGGCTGAATTCTGTTATCAGGTCTGCCGAGCCCTGCGCGCCAAGCGAGTTGTCGAAGCCGGAACATCGTTCGGAGTGTCAACTCTTTTCCTCGCGGCCGCGGTGCGAGACAACATTCGAGCTGATGGCGGACAGGGCATTGTGATCGGCACCGAATATGAACCCGAGAAAGCGAAAGCCGCGCGCGCTAATTTCGCCGAAGCCGGCTTGTCCGATCTAATCGAGCTGCGCGAAGGCGATTTGCGCGAAACACTAGCTGATGTCCGCGCGCCGATTGATTTCGTGCTGATCGACATCTGGACGCCGATGGCTCGGCCGGCGCTCGAATTGATCGCACCGCGCTTGCGCGCGGGCGCTGTCGTCATCTGCGACAACACTGCGCAATTCCGCGATTCGTATCGCGGCTAGTTCGAATTCATCAACGATCCGGCGAACGGCTTGCGCACGATGACGCTGCCCTTCGAGGGTGGCCTTGAATTCACAGTCCGCTGCGAATGACGCGCACGAGAACCGGCGACCTCGGTGCTGAAACACCACGCTGCTGTCCCTCAGCTTGCTCACCAATGTGCCGCATCGTACTATGGCCAGCTAACACGAACATAGGCGAACCACAAATCCCGGAGGAAACCATATGAAGCGTGAGCGAATCATTGCCTTTCTGATCCTCGTCTGTTCCGTCCTTGTTAGCGGCGAGGTCGGCAGCAAGGTCTTTTGTCAGACTTCAAGCTCTGCGCAAGAGAAGCCCCGAATGAGCGATCAGAAAAAACAATATCCAAACCTGCCGAGCGAGACGCCCGACAAGTTCGAACCCACCAACGACGGCTTCGATTACGCCAGGCGAGACGTGATGATTCC
>JADGNW010000005.1 GCA_017883315.1 Blastocatellia bacterium
CCTTAGCTTCTTCCAGGCTCTCGGCGAGTATGAGCAAGTCGATATCTACCGTGGCGCGCGGGAGTCCGTGAACAGCCATCGCGAGCCCGCCGCACACGGCATAGTCTATCCCGTTCTCTTCCAGAGCCGAGACGATTGACTTGAATTCTTCGTAGAGATCAAACATACGCTTCTCTAACACGCCGCTGGAAAAGTCGAGTCACGCGATCTTGCGAAGCTTCCACCGATATAGCAGCTTCATCAGCGTCTTGAATCGATTCTGCCATCGCTCAGTGTAAGGGAACCACCACCAGTCGCTCTTCATCGGCAGCAAGTCCCAGTTGACGTGCTTCATTCGAACGAACTCGAATAAGCCCTGGCTGCCGTGCGTCACGCCCAGACCGCTTTCCTTAACGCCGAACCACGGAGTCTGCGCCGCGCCGTGTGTGTAGAGCGCGTCGTTGATGACGACCGTGCCCGCTTCGATGCGCCGGGCGATGCGCCGTCCGCGCTCGTTGTCCGAGGTCCACACCGAAGCCAGCAGCCCGTAGCGCGTGCTATTCGCTTCGCTGATGGCTTCTTCCTCGTCTTTCACGATCTTGATCGGAAGCACCGGCCCGAACGTTTCTTCAGTCATCACTTTCATCGAGCTGTTCACATCGACCAGAACGGTCGGCTCGAAGAAGTAACCGCCGAGGTCTTCGCGTCGTCGGCCGCCCGTCAGCACGCGCGCTCCTTTAGCGACGGCGTCGGCGACGTGATCGCTGACCACGTTCAACTGGTTCTCATTAGTCAGAGGACCGACATCGGTGGAGCAGCCCGCCGGCGCGCCGATGCGCAGCTTCATCACCCCGTCGACGACAGCGGCGATGAACCTTTCGGCGATCGGTTCTGTGACGTAGAGCCGCTCGACCGAAGCGCACACCTGGCCGCAGTTCATGAACGCGCCCCACACCGCGCCCTTCACCGTGCGCTCGAACGGCGCGTCTTCCAGCACGATCATCGGGTCCTTGCCGCCGAGCTCGAGAACGGCGGGCAGCAATCGCTTCGCGGCGCTCTCGGCAATCTTCTTGCCGGTGCGCACTGAGCCAGTAAAGAAGATCTTATCGACCGCTGAGTCGACCAATGCACCGCCGGTTGAACCATTGCCTTGCACGACTTCGAGTACGCCTTCTGGGAATCCAGCCGAGGCAAACAGCCGCTTGATCGCATCGCCGACCAGCGGCGTGTACTCGGATGGTTTGAACACGACGGCGTTGCCTGCAACGAGCGCCATAACTATTCCGCCCATCGGTATCGAGAACGGGAAGTTCCACGGGCTGATGATTCCCACGACGCCCAGCGGCTCGTAGCTGATCATCGAGCGCTTATTGCGAAAGACCGCGAGCGTGAAGCGTTCGTCGCGAAGAATGCGCTCGGCATTTGCAGCGAAGTGGCTCATCAGATCGCAGGCGGGAAAGACTTCGGCGGTCAGCGCTTCGAAGGCGGGCTTGCCGGTCTCGTCTGAAATAATCGAGATGATCTCTTGTTGGCGATCATACAGCTCGCGTTGAAGCTTGAGGATGTATCGCGCGCGGTTGCGGAACGAGAGAGCGCCCCACTTAGGCTGCGCCGCCCTCGCGCGCGCGACCGCTGCGTTGACTTCGGCCGTTGTTGCGATGTGGAAGCGCGCCAGCTCCTCAAGCGTAGCGGGATTGATCGAAACGATTTCGGAGGCGCGGCCGTTAGTCGTGATTGCTTGAGCAGTCATAAGCACTCCTTTATTAGACCGGGCAGCTCGACCTACCGGCGGAGGTCCTAATGCCTCACTCTTCGTGAATCATGCTCAGCAAATCGCCCGGCGCGTCGAGAGCGAGGTCTGGCGATTCAGCCAACAACCGCTCACGGCTCGATCCGCCCCACAAAGCCGCCGCCGTTCTCGTTCCGGCGGCGCGTCCCATCATTATGTCAGCCGGGCTATCGCCGATAACGAGCGTAGAGCGAGGATCAGCGCCAAGACCGGCCATTGCCCGAAGCACGCCGTCGGGTTCGGGCTTCGGCTTTTCGACGTCATCGCCCCACACGCTCACATCGATCAGCGAGCGCAATCCTGTGAAATCAATCTCAAGCTCGCCTGCCCGCCGCGGCTTTAGGGACACTACGGCGATGCCGGCGCCGCGACCGCCCAGATACTCGAGCAACTCGGCGATGCCGTCGTATGGCGTCAGGTGATGATGATGGTTTGCGTAGTAGTGCTCTTCGAAACTAACCAACATCTCATCGAGCATCTCCACGCTGTAGCGGCTCAGCACTTCCTGAGGAGTGACGTTCCAGAAATCGCGAAACTGTTCTTCGTTTACCTCGAGCCCGGTATGCAATCTGATCGAATGAAGAAACGCCTCGCGATAAGCTGGCTCGGAGTGGGCGAGCGTCCCGTCGAAGTCGAAGATGAAAGAATTGAAGTTCATGAAGGGTTCGCGGTTCAGGGTTCAGAGTTCAGGCTTTCGCCTGCGAGTCTCCGGCAGCCTAAAGGCTGAACTCTGAACTCTAAACCCTGAACGCTCAACGCTATTGCACAAGCTTGATTGAAAACTTGGCGGTCTCGACAATCGAGCCTTCGCGTGGCTGGAGCTTCTCGCCCTCTCGCGTTGGAGCCATGTTCATGAGGCGGCCTTCGAATGACGTCTCGGTTGTAGCCGCGATGATGCGGCCCGCGCTCAGGTCGTACTCGACGCGCGTATTGCCCTTACCCTCTGCAATCGCCGTTACATTAAGTCGACTTTGCCTTGTCGTCAGCGAACCAGAGCCGTTCTGATTGAGCGTGATCGCGCCATCTATGACGGCTTTGTCGCCGTCGAGTGACGAGAGTCTGTATGAGACGGCCGCGCTCTTTGGAATCTCAGCAAGGCTGGGCGCAGAAATGTAGCCGTAATCTCCCGTCAGCGAGTCGATGGCTATCGATTGGCCCCAGGTCTGCCCGACAGCAACGTCGTTCGAAGGCACCCACCTGGCCAGGCTGAACAATAGCTCCGCAAGGCCGGTCTCGCCGGCGGTCGGAGGAAACGAGACTCTAACGGCTCGGCCCTGTGAGTCCAACTGATATTCGATCTTCCGCCCGACCAAAGAAGTTTCAGGTCCAGATGTGTCCACGCCGTCGAGAGTCGTGCGAGTCGTGAATGCTTCGACGACTGCTTCATTGAGAAGATCACCCTTATCGCTTGCGACTCCGCTAAGCAACACTGTTGCCGTTGACTCCTTATGAACAACGGTTGCTATGCCGTTGGCGCCCGTCGGAGTAACACGCGTGTCAACCGATATGTTGATGACGTAGCGATTCTCCTGACCGGGCTTGAGCACCGGTTTTAGCGACACCTGACGAGCCTGGGCACTCGCGATCGGGGAAGCTATTAGTGAAAAAACCAAACCGAGAATCAGTCCCTTTGTGTTTCGCATGTATCCCCCATTTATCCGCCAAGATCAGAACTAGCTCTTTCCGTTCTCAACATTGCCCATCGCGCGGAACTTCTCGTAGCGTCGCGCGATTCTCTCCTCGCAAGTTAGATCGCTAACAGATCGCAGCGCGTCCGACAGATAAGCGTCGAGCAGATTGCCGGCCTCCTCGTGATTCATGTGCGCGCCACCCGGAGGCTCCGGAACTATTTGATCGATCAAACCGAACTCGAGCAAGTCGGGGGCGGTCAATCGCAATGCGCGAGCAGCCTCCTCCGCGTAGGCCTTATCGCGCCACAAAATCGCCGCGCAACCTTCGGGTGAAATAACTGAGTAGATCGAGTTCTCGAGCATCATCACTCGATCGCCAAGCCCGATAGCCAGCGCGCCGCCCGAGCCGCCCTCGCCCGTCACCGTCACGATCACCGGAACGCGCAGCTTTGCCATTTCGCGCAAGTTGTAGGCAATTGCTTCAGCCTGCCCACGCTCTTCGGCGTCAATACCGGGGTACGCTCCCGGTGTGTCGATCAAAGCAAAGATCGGTCGATTAAACTTCTCGGCAAGCTTCATCACTCGCAGCGCTTTGCGATAGCCCTCGGGTTTGGGCATCCCGAAATTACGTTCCTGCCGCTGTTTGGTTGTGCGTCCTTTCTGATGACCGATCACAACACAAGGCTCATCATGAAAGCGCGCGAAGCCGCCGACCATCGCCGGGTCGTCGCCGAACCGGCGATCGCCGTGAATCTCTTCGAAGCCGGTGAACAAAAGCTCGATGTAGTCCTGCGTGTAAGGACGATTCGGATGTCGAGCGAGCTTCACGCGATCCCAGGCATTGGGCGTATCGGGTTCCGCAGTCAGATTGGCTGTATCCGACTGTTGCAGCCGGCGGCGAATCTCCTCGATCGAGTCTTCGCCAGTCGGGTCCGTGTCCTTCTTTCTCTCTACCATTTTCGGTCTGGTTCCGGGTTCACCGTTCAAGGTTCAGCGTGCATCGACTGAACCCTGAACTCTGAACCCGGAACTCTGAACTTGAGTTCTAACCCTCATCGCTTAGCGCCTAATCTTGACACTGCTCTTGTGCGATTGCTACATTGCGACCGCGCGTCCGCTCCGCGTTTTCAAGGAGGTTCCCAGCTAATGGCGAGGTTCAATCGTATAGAAGTTCCCGCCGATGGTCAAAAGATTACGGTCGACGGAATCAAGCTCAAGGTGCCCGACCGCCCGATCATTCCGTTCATCGAAGGCGACGGGACCGGACGCGATATCTGGCAGGCTTCACAGCGCGTTTTTGACGCGGCGGTCGAGAAAGCTTATGGGAGTGCCCGCAAGATCGTGTGGTACGAGATATTCGCGGGCGAAAAAGCGTTCAAGGACTTTGGCGAGTGGCTGCCGGACGATTCCGTCAAAGCCATAGCCGAGTTCGTCGTCGCAATCAAAGGCCCGCTGACCACTCCGGTCGGCGGCGGCATTCGAAGCTTGAACGTCACGCTGCGTATGGTGCTGGATCTGTACGCTTGTGTCAGACCGGTTCGCTACTTTCACGGAGTGCCTTCGCCCGTCCTCCATCCTGAGCGCGTCGACGTGGTGATCTTTCGCGAAAACACCGAAGACGTCTACGCCGGAGTGGAGTTCGTGTCCGAGAGCGAGCGGGCTCGTGAAATCATCTCGCTGCTCAACGACAAGTACGGCTACAAGGTGCGAACCGACAGCGGCATCGGAATCAAGCCCATGTCGCCGACTGGAACGAAGCGGCTCGTGCGACGGGCGATCGCTTATGCGCTCGAGTTCGGCAAGCCATCGGTCACGCTCGTGCACAAGGGCAACATCATGAAATTCACCGAAGGCGCGTTTCGTGATTGGGGCTACGAGCTCGCGAAGGATGAATTCAGAAATGAAATAGTCACCGAGCGCGAGACGTGGACACTCGACAATCGCGAGAAGAATGCTTCGCTCACAGAAGAAGAGAACGCGCGAATGATCGAGCCCGGCTTCGAGCAGTTGTCCGAGAAACAGCGGGCGGCGATCGTCGGTGAGGTCAAGCAAACGATGGCGGCCATCTGGTCAACGCACGGCAACGGCGAGTGGAAGAAGAAGCTGCTGATCAAAGACCGGATCGCCGATTCGATCTTTCAACAGATCTTGATTCGTCCCGATGAGTACTCGATTCTCGCCACTCCAAACTTGAACGGCGACTATCTATCGGACGCCGCGGCAGCTCAAGTGGGTGGCTTGGGAATGGCTCCAGGAGCCAATATTGGGGATCAGGCCGCGGTGTTTGAAGCGACGCACGGCACCGCGCCGAAGTACGCCGACAAAGACATGATTAATCCCTCTTCTCTGATCTTGTCGGGCGTGATGATGTTCGAACATCTTGGGTGGCGCGAGGTCGGCGAGAAGATCGTCGACGCTCTGACGAAAAC
>JADGNW010000311.1 GCA_017883315.1 Blastocatellia bacterium
CAATCTCGGGCCGAGTTACTCTCGGAGACAAACCGGCGCCCGGTGTAGCAGTGCTGTTAGCGTCATCCGACTACACGCCCATCGACAAGCCGCTCCCGAAAACGACTACCGATGAGGACGGACATTTTCAACTGACCCATATCCCTGCGGGTAACTATCTGCTGCAGACTTTTACGCCTGCGTTTGTAGCTCCAAGCGATGACATGCGAGGACGCGCCGGCAAGGTGATCAATCTCTCCGAAGGAGAGGCTGTCGAGGATATTGACATCGCTCTCACCAGAGGAGGAGTGATTACCGGAAGGGTGATCGACGCCAATGGCCAGCCGCTCATTCAAGAGAGTGTTCGCCTGACCGCCCTAGACGAGCGCGGTCAGAAGCGTGGAGTAAACATGCCTTACTCGGTCATGCTGACGACCGACGACCGAGGAGTGTATCGACTGTTCGGCGTGCCGCCTGGCCGCTACATCGTAAGTGTGGGCGTGGATGCCAAATTCGCGTATGCCCGGCCAAACTTTGGCAGCAATTATTATCCGCTCACCTATCATCCTGACGCTAAGGATGAGTCAAGAGCCACAGTGATCGAGGTAACATCGGGCAGCGAGGCAACCGGCACAGACATAACTGTCGGCGCCGCGTCCAAGGCTTACCGGGCGTCTGGACGGATAGTCGATGCCGATACGGGCAAGCCCGTCGCCGGGTTGAGTTACGGCTATGGTACGCTCCAGCAAGACGGACGAAGCTTTGGTTCAATCGCCACTACGGCGGCTCCCTCTAATTCGAGAGGAGAGTTTCAGCTCGACGGCATTATGCCAGGCCACTATGCGGTCTTCACTTCCCCAAATGACGCGAGCGGGTTTTATAGCGATCCGGGCGCCTTCGATATTACTGATGCTGATGTAACCGGAATTGAGATCAAGGTGCATCGCGGTTCCACTATCACCGGTATCGTGGTTGTTGAAGGCGAGGCTCCCGAAGATGCGCCGCGGCTGTCAAACCTGCGCATTGGAGCTAACGTTACATCACAGTCGCTTAGTGCGCCTCGGTTCACCCCGATCAACGTCGCGCCAGACGGCAGCTTTAGCGCGACAGGACTGCAGCCGGGCAAGGCAAATTTTAACCTCGCGATGTATCCGATTCCGAAGGGACTGTCGCTCGCTCGACTCGAGCGCGATGGAGTAGAACAACCGGAGGGCATCGAGATCGCCGCTGGCGAACAGATCAGCGGAATTAAGGTTGTTCTCGCCTATGGCACCGGAGTGATACGAGGTCAGGTGAGAATCGAAGGCGGCGCGAGTCTCGACGGCGCTCGGATGTTCATCAACTGTCGACGTATCCTCGACGGTCAGGGACCAGGAATGCCGACAGTCTCTCCCGATACGCGAGGACGATTCACGCTCGACGGCCTGTTCGCCGGCGAATACGAGATTTCGCTGTACATTACCGTTAGCCCCGCGCCAGGCAGGCCGACCTTTCAGAAATCCGTCACGCAGAGAGTCTCGATTACAAACGGAACGGAAACGGCGGTGACTTTCGTAATCGACCCGAATGAAAACAAACAACAACAGTAGGTCTTCCGTTCGAAGTCATTCGCGAGAGCAACAACATGAATAAGCGAATTCTCATCGCTACGATCCTGTTCGCCGGCACTATCCCCGCGAGCGAACGACTCGCGGCCTCGCAGCAAACTAATACCTCGCAAAAGCCTGATGACCGGCGCGCGACTTCGATCACCGGGCGCGTGGTGAATGAATCCGGGCAGCCCGTGCCAAATGCATTCGTTAACGTTTTCGGAACCGGCAATCAGCGGCCCGAGCGCCGCAACACGAACACCGATGAGGACGGTAAGTTTCGCGCGGACGATCTTCCTCGCGGAGTTTACACTGTTTCCGCCCGGGCGCGCGGCTATGTGTTTGCGACAGACGCACGTGAGCCAGCTTACTATAGACCCGGCGATTCGGTTACTCTCGAAGTCAGAAAGGGCGGAGTTATCACCGGCACGGTCACTAATTCGGCAGGCGAGCCTGTAGTCGGTATCAGAGTTGCCGCCGTTCCACACAGAGATGCTGAGGGCCATTTATCTCAAGGGCTGGGCGCGGGAACTCCGACGTACACAGACGATCGCGGAGTGTACCGGCTGTTCGGACTGTCCCCCGGCTTCTACCTTGTCGCGGCTGGAGCCAAGTTGCCCGGGTTTCCGATCGCGACTGCGTTCGATGACGGTGCTCCGACTTTTTATCCCTCTTCAACTCGAGACACCGGGGCGGAAGTACCGGTTCACTACGGCGATGAAGCGACCGGAATCAATATTCGCTTTCGCGGCGAGCGCGGGTACGCGGTGAGTGGCCTTATTGTGGGCGCCGGAGATACAAGGGGCGCTGAGGTACGCTTGATCCGAGTTTCGAGTGGGGGCATTGAAGGGCTCGTTCCCGCGCAGTTGCGAGGTAAGGACTACACTTTCGCGCTCTACGGAGTGGCCAACGGCGAGTACTACATAATCGCGCAGCGGTATCCCTACCAGAATGACGATGGCGCTCGGTCGCGGCCGATTCCAGTGAAGGTGAAGGATCAGGCCGTCAGCGGAATTGAAATTACTCTCAATCCGTTGAGCGCGATCTCCGGGCGTCTGATTCTGGATTCAGTCCCAACTAACGACAAGAGCACCAAGTGTGAGACGACGCGTCCGCCCTCGACTGAAGAAGCCCTCATCAACGCGCGAAGCGATCAAAAAGAAGATACGAAGCCATTACCGTTTTTGAGCCTTGCAATCAGCACGGTGAGCGCCCCGAACGAGAAAGGCGAATTCCTCCTTCAAAGGATGGAGGCCGGGCAGTACAGAATCGAGCCGAAAATGCTCGATGAGGCTTGGTATATTCGTTCAATCACACTGCCCGCGACGGGGCGAGGTGCAGCCACAGTTGACGCTGCACAAAAGGGCTTTTCGATAAAAGCTGGCGCGCGATTGAGCGGTCTCACGGTTACGCTGGCTGAGGGGGCGGCCTCGCTTCGAGGGCGAGTGGCTGCCGACAAGCAATCCAGCTTGCTGCCCGACCACTTGCGGGTTCATTTGATTCCCGCCGAGCAGGAACTCTCTGACGACGTGTTGCGCTTCGCTGAGGCCGCAGTTCAAAGCGACGGCACCTTCACGCTGAGCAACCTCGCGCCCGGCCGCTACTGGATATTGACTCGCCGGGCTTCGGAGGAGGAAGCAAGCGAAAGATCTCCGCGACCGATAGCTTGGACGACGAGTTCTCGAGCGGGCCTTCGCCGTGATGGGGAGGCGTCGAATCTCTCCATCGACTTGAAGCCGTGCCAGCGTATTTCTGATTACAAGCTTCGATACGCGCCAAGGGAACCGCCGGCGAAACCAGGAAGCAACTGATCAAAACAAGGCGGGCCGCAGCAACAGACCGTCGACCTCCCGCTTGCCCGCCACGCGGCAGGTCGATAATATCTTTACCGTGAGCCCAATTCAGATTTTTCAATCGGAGGATACGCAAGAATGACTTTTAGAAAAACTCTTCTCTTCGGCGCCGCGCTGTGTCTGGTTGCGACCGCGTTTGCTCAGGGCAATCGCGGAACGGCCGAGGTTACGATCAAAGGCAAAAAGATATCTATCGACTACGGGCGGCCAAGCTTGAAGGGTCGCGATGTATTCTCGATGATTCCACCAGGCATGGTATGGCGGCTCGGCATGAACCAAGCAACGCAGATCTCCACCGACGGTGATCTGATGGTAGCAGGAACGGAAGTAAAAGCTGGCAAGTATACGCTGTGGGCCAAGAAGACGGGTGCTGATAGCTGGGTGCTTGCTTTTCATCCGAAAACTGGCGTGTGGGGAGAACCGTCGCTCAAGGAAGGCTTCATCGCGGAGCTTCCGTTGAAAACGGAAAAAGCAACAGACTCGACCGAGCAACTGACCATCGCGCTTGCCGAAGCAAAGGGCAAAGCGTGGATCAAGATTCAATGGGGCAAAGATCTCTTGAGCGGCTCGTTCGACGTGAAGTAAGTCCGAGCTGCCGGGTTTTGCAGGAAAAAGGGCTGCCGTTCATTCGGCAGCCCTTTTTTGATTCCATCAACGGCGACTCGCTCGACTCTACTACCCGTATCGGCGGTTATTGCTTCGACGCAGTCGAGGCCGGCGCTTCGTGCGTCAAGCTCTGGCCATCAACCGTGAAATCGAAAAACGCATTCATCATCTCGTCCCAGGTTTGCTCGCCGAATCTGACTTCCTTCGTCGGATCAGGATTGCGCGGGTTCTTAGCCGAGTTGTCGTAATGCGCGACGGCTTCGATGCGAGTGCCTTTCGGCACTGCGAGCGGCGTTATCGGATAATAGTAGACCTGCCAGTTGAAGCTGTATCGCGGAACCGACAGCAGTATCTCTGATCTGCCGTCCGGGTAGATCGCGCGATAGGTGATGTCTTTCCCACGAAGATGCATGTGCGGCATGAAGCTGACGATGTGCGAGTCCTGCTCGAACTCGTAAACAGACTTCACTTCGTAGTTTGGATCACCGGGTGGAATTCTAAACTTGATGTCGAACGCAGCCTTGGTGGTGACGATCTTACTGACCGGCCCCTTCGCGAAGATCAGTCCCACAACCGAACGGTCCTTCGATTCTTTCCCGTTGGGTGTGTAGTGCATCTGGAAGATCAGTTGCGATCCGGCTTTGATCAGCTTCGCCTCCCCGGGCTTCGCGACAAACGGAGTCTGCCCCGGTGAAAGCGCGCCAAGGATGCCGTCTCCGATGTTGAACTTTTGTGCCTGGCCTCGCTGTCGAGCTTGATCTCGCGGATCGCGCACATACATCACAATGTGGTGGACGACCGAGAGATTTCCCGCTCGAGCTTCGAGAGCTTGAATGTAGCGGTCTTCTTTGAAATTAGTCGGCACGGCGAAGTATTGATAAGGCACTGACCCTTCCGCGGGCACGGTGAATTCAGCCGGCATCTGAAACACCATATCGGGCTCGCCGATCTGCCACCCGCTCGCGAGCTTGGGAAGCGGCGGCAGATCCTTCGGATTTCCCTCCTGGGCTCCGCCATCAGTCCAGGAGACTATCGCATCGACCTCTTTCTGAGTCAGCCTCCGATCGTTCTCCCACTCGCCGTAATGTGAGTCCAGATGCCAGGGCGGCATCTCACGCGTAGCGACTTTCTCGCGGATCGACTTCGCCCACGGTCGAACATCTTTGTAGGTTATCAGCGACATCGGCGCAATCTCGCCGGGTCTGTGACAGCCAACGCAGTTCTTGTAAAAGATCGGCGCGATGTCTTTGGAAAACGTCATCGCCGCTTTGCTGTTGCCAATAACCTTGTTCGACCCAACGTAGCCGGCAACAAGACAGCACACTGAGATTAACAAAACCAGCCGGGCCTTTTTCATATTGTGCCTCCGCGAATTTTCTGATTCTCTGCTAGATTCGATTAATTGATTTGACCGACGCGAGCCTCTATCTCGGCGCAGAGAATTCTATGATCGAACTGCAGCCGAGTCAAACTGGAGGGACCAAAGCCCAACAGTAGTGATTGAGCATATCGGGCAGGAGCTACACGATATGGAGCAAGAGCAGGCCGGCTTCAATCTCACCGACCTACACTTCCACGAAAAGTCAGAGCTTGTGGTGTATCCAAACCGGTCGCTGCTGATAGGCGCTGATGGAATGCGAGTTGCCACATTTCAGGTGAAATCGAACAAAAACAGGAGGAGTCATGTTAAAAAGAGTCGCAGCCATTGTTTTAGCCGTCCTCTTCATTTCGCTTGCGGCAGCACCCGAAACGCTTGCTTTCACTCGCTACCGCAGGGATGGCTCACGTAGAACGGTCGCTGCAAACTACTACAGCCCTGACGGCTATCGAGGAGTCGCCAGCCAACGCTACTATTCGCAACCGTACTACAACGGCGGTGCGGGCTCGCGGTACTATGGCCGGAACTATCAAGATCACTCGACGCGAAACCTGGTTCTCACGGTAGTAGCACCCGCAGCGGTTGGCGCCGGGATCGGGGCCATCGCGGGTGGCGGTAAGGGCGCGGGAATCGGCGCGGCGATCGGCGGCGGAGGCGGCGCCTTGTTCTACCTGCTCAAACATCACGGTCGCCGATACTAAGATCGGCCTAAGTCCATGAGATTCGAGACGCCGGGAGCCTCACAGGCTCCCGGCGTTTCTTGTTTCAAGGGCCGCGCTTGTGCTCACAGACCGGCCAACTGTAGACTTCCAGCCTGAGTTTTCAGCACCCTAACTAACGCGATGCTTCGAATAATCAACGTCGTCGGCGCCCGGCCAAACTTCATGAAGATTGCGCCGGTGATCGACGAGATGCGCCGGCGCCCGGTTCGAATCGAGTCCCTGCTCGTCCACACCGGTCAGCACTACGACGAGTCGATGAGCGACTCGTTTTTCGAAGACCTTCAGATTCCACGGCCCGACATAAACCTCGAAGCCGGCTCAGGTTCTCACTCAGAGCAGACGGCGCGCATAATGATCGCCTTCGAGCAAGTCCTGCTCAAGCACCCGGCCGACTGGGTCGTCGTCGTTGGCGATGTGAACTCGACGATGGCGGCTACCATCGTCGCGGCAAAAATGCTGGTGCGGGTGGCCCACGTTGAAGCCGGGCTTCGCAGCCGCGACCGCACGATGCCCGAAGAAATAAACAGAGTCGTCACAGATTCGCTTGCAGATTTGCTGCTGACACCCTCGCGCGATGCCGGCAAGAACCTGCTTCGGGAAGGCGTCGCCGCCGAGAAGATTCGTTTCGTTGGTAATGTAATGATCGATACGCTTTTTCGTAATTTGGATCGAGCCAGGGACTCGCGCATCCTCGAACGTCTTAAGCTGGAGCCCGATCGGTTCTGCGTGATGACTTTGCATCGGCCATCAAATGTGGATGACAAAGAAACGTTCTCTGGAATCCTGGACGCGCTCGACAAGATCTGCGAGCGTCTGCCGGTCGTTTTTCCCGTTCACCCGCGCACACGAGATCGTTTGGAGCAGTTCGGCCTGAGCGAGCGCGTTCGAAGACAGGCTTCGCTTGTGCTGACTGAGCCGCTCGGCTATTTGGATTTCTTGCGGCTTTATAGCAACAGCCGTCTGGTGCTAACCGACAGCGGCGGCATTCAAGAGGAAACCACCGTGCTCGGCATTCCGTGCTTGACGCTGAGGGAAAACACCGAGCGGCCCATAACAGTCACCGATGGAACTAATCAACTCGTCGGCAATAAGCCTGAGTCGATAACGCGGGCAGCGCTTGCGGCTCTCGAACAAGACTCGCGTCCCGGCCGCGCGCCTGAGCTGTGGGATGGACACGCCGCGGTTCGCATCGTCGACGCAATCGAAGAAGCAAGCCCGAAATAGGAGAATACGAGACAGACAATCCGTCGACTGAGTCTGCAAGAGCGATGAGTACGCAGCAACACAGGTCGCAGACATTTTTCGCCGCGGCGCCATCTGTCCGTTTGACCGCGCTGTTCGTTGTGGCAACTGCCGGAGTCGTTGTAGCAGCCGGGCTGTGCGAAACCGGCAATTACAAATCCGCTTTACTTGTCGCGGCGATCACGTCAGGCGCCGGACTTCTCGTCTATTCGCCTATCTCGATTCAAGCCGTTCTTATTTGCTGGTTCGCAACAACGCCGCTCGCATCGTTCTACGTGAGATTCCCTACTGATCGGTCGATCGTCACTTACAACCGCCTCATCTTTGCTTCACTCGTTTTCGTGGTGCTCTCGAATTGGAAAGGAAGCGAGACGGTCGGGGCCGAAGAAGTAACTGCGCGGTCCTGGAGTTTCTCGATGTCGAAATTCGAAGTCGCGTGGGCGTTGCTTGCGCTGCTCGCCCTTGCCAGCGCAGTGACGCGCGCCGGCAATGTCGCCTACGCCGCTCGGATGGCAGTGGACACATTCGTGCTTCCGCTCGTGGCCTTTCACATCGCCAGGAACTACTTTGACCTCGAGCGAGGGGGCAAACAGCTAGCGCTTGCCTGTATCGCGATAGCTTTGTTTCTGTTTGTCACCGGCGCCTTCGAATTCGCGACCGGGATCGATTTGTTCGCCTTCAAGGGCTCCGAAATCATGCGCGGAGGTGAGCGTCGGGTGAACGGGCCGTTCGCCGCCGACTCTTCTTTCGCGGTGACCTGTCTAATGCTGTTTGTCTTGCTGCAAGCCGCGCCGCGAATGTTTCGCCTGCGCATGGATCGCGCCGGTAAGTTAGCTTATGCAAGCTCGCTGGTGGCCGCAGTGTTAGGAGCGTTGCTCCCACTGTTCCGAGCGGTTGCCATAGCACTGGTAGTCTGTTGGATTTTTTTGAAATGGTCGGCGCGCGGAGGCACCCGCCAGTCTTCGCGAGATTTGGGGCGCGGCTTGGCGCGCAGCCGCTCCCTTTTCCCGGGAATCGTCGCCGTTGTGATGTTGATTGCGCTTGCCGGATGGTTCACGACTATAGCTCCGTCGATCACGGGAAGCCGGCTGACTGACCCGCGCACAGCTTTCGGAAGACTGGCTACGTGGCAAGCGGCGGCTGAGGTCACACTCGACAATCCGGTCTTCGGCGCAGGGCTCGGTAACTACCCTGAATATTTTGACGCGACGCATTACTACGCTGATGAGCCCGTCGAAGAGGTCCTTGAGACGAGGGCCGCCAATAGCCCGCATTCGAACCCTTTGTGGATCAGCTCGGAACTCGGCCTGACTGGACTCGCGCTTTACATCGCAGCGAATATCTATCTGCTATTGATGGGTTGGCGCGCGTTCAAGAACGCCACTGAACAGCGGCAGCGGATAACAGCGTCGTGCTTTCTTGCCCTTGTGATCGCGTATTGGATACCAGGATTGACCCTCGCAAGCGGCTACTACTCTGACTTGAATCTGTGCTTCTTTTTTTTAGTTGGAGCTTTATCGAGCAGCTTTGTCAGCTCGCGAAAGGCCGCGCTTCCAAATACCTAATCAATGGTTTGCTGACTTCGCAGATTGAAACGGTCTTACACAATACGCGAGAAGATCGAAGGCATGACGATTCGAGAGCTTGCCGGCGAGGCTGTGCTGCGCGCGCGCCGGCGAATCTCGCGCGCCCTCAGTGCGGCTGGCGACGATCCGGCGAAGACCTATATCTCAGACGAAGTTCTTAGACGTTCACTCAACGGCAATTCCATTGCCGACGCAGCCAATAGAATTCGACGAGGCGATCTGTGCCTCACGCCAGGACTCGGCGACCTCGCGCGCACGGCGGCCACAATCAAAAAGTCGTTTCCCGACTCTACCGAGAGCGCTCGTTGTGAAGCCGAAGCGATCGTCGCTCACCGGATCACTCTGTTCGA
>JADGNW010000312.1 GCA_017883315.1 Blastocatellia bacterium
ACGAGATGTTCGTCGTAGTAACGCTTGATCTCCTGCTCCGTAGCCAGCACAAACGAGCGGAATCTGAAATCAACAAACCTCTCGATCAAGATTCTCTGGCGAAGCAGGTCGTCGATCTTCTGAGGCGTCAGCCCGACCGAGCCCGCCCGCTGGCGAAACTCCGCCTCCGACTTGAAGCTGCCGATAAGCGCCGTCCGCTTCTTGTCGACTTCGTCTTGAGTTATTTCTGCGGTAGGAATGCGCGCGGCTTCCTGAGCGATCAGCCGCTCATCAATCATCACGTCGAGTTTTTGCCGCAGCAGATCCGCGCCAACAGGACCGACGGGACTGGGCGCCTTCGGGTCTATCGCGATGCTCCATAGCAGATCGATTCGCGTGATGATGTCGTCGTTAACCTGTGTGAGTACCTGATCGACGATCTGCTGAGCGTGAGCGATCGGACCTGCCAGTGCGATCAGGAACAGTGACAGCACTCCCGCAGTGATCTTCGTAAGAACCCGACTCTTCATCCGAATGACAGGTCGGGAAGGGTGGCTTGCCCCCGCCTGTTTGAAAGTCACCAAAGCCGCACGACCACAGGCAGCGGGGGCAAGCCACCCTTCCCAACCTGTGATTCTGGAAAGATTGCTTATTGCTGCACGCTTCCTCTTGAAGCGATAGCAACACAATCGGTGTACTAACTTAACAAACATCATCAGAACGTCTGCCCTATCGTGAAATGTTTATGCGAGCTCGATACGTTTGGCGGCTTGTTCAAAACCAAAAAGCCAATGTCAAACCGGACGGGTCCGATCGGCGTTTTGAATCTCAACCCGACCCCAACGGTTTCCGTTATGTTGGACGGCGTGATGTCGCGGATACGCTGGAAAAGGTTGCCGGTGTCAGAGAAGACCGAGCCGCCGATCGGTCCCCACAACGGAAATCTCAACTCGTTGTTTATTATCAGCACCGCGTTGCCCCCCAGTGGGCTGGTCATCAGAATCGGGTTCCCGCTCGAGTCTTTCACGATATTGTTATTCGAATCCCGCTCGGGCACCAGGATCTGCGGCCCCGCTTCTTCAAAGCCGAATCCTCGGAGGTCGCGCGCGCCTCCCGCGAAGAACCGCTCGGAGATCGGAATCGAAATCTCCCCGCCGAACGGAGCGGCGAGTCCCAGTTTTCCCGAGAACGAAAACACGGTGTCGCGGAAGCGGCGAATCGGATAGAAGCGATCGTGTTCGAGATAGAACTTCACGAACTGCGCATTACCGCCCAGCGCCGTAGCCGCCACAAAAAAGCTTCCAAGCGTCTGGTTTCCGGATGTCGGATCGAACTTGTTATCGCGCTTGTCTCGCAGGAAGCTTGGCCCGATTCGACCAAGCCTGATTGGTTGTGAGTCGCGCTGGATCTCCTCGAGCGTCAGCCCCTGACAATCCACGCTGGGCATCGTGCAAGGCAAATCGAATATGCTGATACGCTCGAAGTAGTAGCTGAAGTACACGATGAAATCCAGCGAGTAGCGCTTCTCGAGCTGGAAGTTCATTGTGTAGCGATCGGTGCGAAAACTCTTCTCACCAAGTCTCCGGGCAAAAAGCGAAAACAGCACGGGAAAGTTCGTGCCCAGCGGACGTGGATTCTGAAACGAGATCTGACCGAACAGCTCGTTCTCCGAGACCCGCAATTGAGTGCTGCCGGTGTACAGCTCGCCGAAAAGATTGTAGTAGGTGAGCTGAGTCAGTCCGCGAAGTCCGCCGAGAAAGCTGAGGCCAGGTACGGTCTTCGCGTTAGCCGTGTTCGTTTGGTAACCAAGACCATACACCACGTCGCGGCGTTTTGCCTCCAGCACGTTCACAGTCACATCGCGCTCTTCGATTCCGTTTGCGTTTTGACCGCCCCCCGCCGAGCTAATCGTTACCGAGTTGAAAGCGTTAGTCTCGTAGAGCTGCCGCTCGGTCTCTTGCAATAGATCCGTGCGAAGCCAGTCTCCGTCCTTGAAGAGATAGAAATCGCGAGCGAGCCTTCCAGTGCTGGTCACCGCTACCCCGCGAGTGGTTATTCCGTGGATGCGAACGCGATTTCCCTCCGACACGTTGAAGATCAACCGCACGCGATCCTGGCCGCCGATGCTGCCAAGGTCCGCAACGTCATAGGAGACTTCGGCGCTGGCGAACCCCTGCCCCGAGTAAGCAGCAAGCAATTGATCGGAATCATTTGTCATCACGCTTTCGACCAGCGGATCGCCGGGTTTGATGGCAAGCCGCTGGCTCAACTCTCCGGCAGTCATCAGCTCGTTGCCGCGCATGCCAATATCTTCGACGTAGGTGCGCGGCCCCTGGTCGACTTCAAACGTGACGATCAGCTTGTTGCCCGTCAGCGAAACGCCGCGCCGCACATCGACGTGAGTGCGGCGATAGCCAAGCGACCGCAACCGCTTCGAAATCAGATTTGCATCCTGGCGCAGCATGTCGTCGCTTGTGACGCCCCGGCCTCCGAAGAACGGAATGGATGTGGACAACTTCGACTTCATCTGTTCTTCGAGCGTGCGTTGAGGGATCGCATTTACGCCGTGAATCTCAATGTCGCTCAGCTTATATCGCGTGCCCGGATCGACCGTATAGGTCAGCGTCACACCAGGTTGAGAGAGGTCAGGCAAGGCGGGTCGATTCACCGCGGCGAAGAAGTAACCCCGGCGCTGCGCGTAGTCGAGCAGGCTTCGCCTGCCTTCTTCAAGTGTGAAATCATCTACCCCGCCCTGTTTGTAGAAAGGCAGTACCTTGATTTTCTGATTTGGACTGACATCGAGACCGTTAACCACAACATCGATCTTCGGGCCCACCTCGACATTGATCGTCACTGCGACTTTATTGGTATTCGTGTCGGGAACAATGTTGTTTGTAACGCGCACCGCAAGATAGTTCTGCTTGAGATAAGCATCCTTGAGGTGATCCATTTCGTCCTGGACAAGCGCCTGATTGAAGGGCTGCCCTTCGACTATTGCAGGCTTTAGTTTCGACAGATCGATCTGCGCGCCCTTGAGATCGCGCTTATAAGTCGATACGCGCGCCTGTTCGCCGGGAGTGATGTTGTAAACAACTGATGCACGCGTGCTGGTCGGATCGAGCCGGATATCATAAGCGATCTTTGCCTGGTAGTAGCCGCGCGCCGAGTAGTATGCCGTAAGATCGCCGAGCCCTCGCGCCACGGCTCCGACCGAGAGCCGCTCTCCCGGATCGAGTTGATTCAACCGCGCGCGAAGTTCCGCCGCCGGGAACACCGGCGTTCCTTCGAAGACTATGGTATCGATGCGAGCTTGTGGCTTGACGAGAAAACGCAACACAACGCCGTTCGCGCCGTCGATCGCGCCTTCGACTCTCGCGCCGGAAATCAACCCGGAGCGATAGAGCCTTAGCAGTGAATCGTGAATACGAACCGGCGAGTAATCCTGGCCAGCCACAACGTCGAGGAACGTCCTCATCTCGTTGACGTTGGCGTTTGGCGCCCCGTCGATCGCGACGTCGACCTTCGTCACGCGCCGGCCGAGAAACTCGCCTACATCGCTTGCGAGGGCGGAAGGCAGAAGTAAAAAGGCAAAAGTAAAAAGGCAAAAGGCAAAAGTATGGAAATAGCCGGCGCGGTGCGCTCCGACTTTTTCCTTTTTACTTTTTACTTTTGCCTTGTTCAGAACTTCTTCCTGAATCGAACATCGAACCCAAGCTCGCCGCGTTCGTTTCGAATTCCAACGACCGAGAAGCGATTGCTCAATCGATACTCAACCAACACGACGCGATCGATTCCGGATACGCCTGACGTGAGGTTCTGAGAGTAGGTGACAGTCAAGTCTTTCGCGATTCGCTGGCCGATGGTGATCCTGGCGGTGGGATCGTTGCCGCGCCCGACCAGCAGCGGATCGATTGAAAACCTGCTCAGGCCAAATAATCGCTGAGTGCCGCGCTCGAGCTGTTCGGACAACGACGCCGAAAGAATCGATTGAGCCAACCCCAATCCGGTTTGCCCAAGCGAAGCAATCGTCGACCGATCACCGGAAATGCTCCCGGTCAAGATCAGCGAAATGATGTCAGTCTCAGGCAGCTCGGGTTCTGAGACAACAGTGGTCTGAAGTTTCTCTATCGGCCCGTTGAAAGCGATGGTTATGTGATAGCCTCGAATATCCGCTTCAGTTTGAAAGTCAATCGTAGGGTCAACTCCGCGCCGGCCGGGTATCGTTATCAAACCGCGGATCAGATCGTAACGCCCATTCCTGAAGTTGATCGTGCCGCGCGTCAGCAGGATTCGGCCTGACGCTTGCGGCGTGTCAATCGATCCTCGCAGATTCAGATAAGCGCTGCCCACAGCGTCGGCCAAATTGTTTTTCACAATCAGCGTGTTGTCAGCGGTGATGTGGAGGTCGAGCACGGTTGGCAGACCGGATGGACCTCCGGTGCCGCCGGGTCCCGCTTCAAGAAAGTCGGGCTGGAACGGTCCACCGGTGGCGATCAGCTCGTCGATCGTGATGTCCTTGGTGTACGAAGCTCGCCGAACCTGCGCGTTGCCACTCAACACCTGAAGCTTGCGATTGCCTTCCAGCGTAAGCTGCGCGTCCATCACCGTCAGCGTGTCTTTAGGGTACTCGCCGGCCATTTGATCGGCCCTTACTTCGAGCCGCCATTGAGCGGGCGCCAGTCCCGACAGAGCAGCGCCGCCTTCTATCGTTATCCTTCCGCCGCCAGCGGTCGCCGCGACAAAGTTTTCGATCACCGCTTGATTCGAGGTGAATCTGATTTGTCCGTTGCCGTGTGCCAGCGAGATCGGGAAATCCAGAATGCGAATCCCGATGTCCTTCAGGTCCGCAACGCCGAGCAACTGAGGCGACTCGATCTTGCCAACAATCGAGGCCTGAACCTGCGCGATACCCGTGGTGAAGATCGTTGGTGTGAATGATGAAAGCAGTTTTAGATTGACCTCACCGTTAACCGTGAGGTTCGATTTTGCCGCGTCGCGCGACAGCGTACCTTCAAGCGCGACGCTCGTTCCTTCACCGGTGAACATCACGCGATCGAGCTTCACGTCACGAGGGCTCGCGGTCAGCACGACGTTGCCCTGGTTGACTATCTTGTAGGTCTGCTGCTCGGTGATCGCGCCGCCGACTTCGAGCTTGGTGAATGTCGCGATCGCTTGTATGCGGTCGGGATCCTGCAGTGGTCCTGAAATCTTGATAGTGCCGGTTGCCTTGCCGCTGACGCCGGACAACTCGGGCGCGACCAGCCCCAAGTACGGGCCGATGTCCGCGTCGGTGAACTCAATCGCGGCACTGATCGGATAGTGATCTCGGTCGCGAAGATCGACCGTCGCTTCCAGCGTCCGGTCCTGATCGAGCAGTCTGCCCGACGCGCTGACTTTAAGGATGCCGTTCTCAGTAATGGCCGCTACTTTCGCATCGCCGAACTCTCGCCCGGCTACGATTACGTTGTGTCCTTGAATAGTCGCGTTCACATGAACCTGCGACCAGTCTTCAGCCTTGCCCCACTGCCCCTGCCCCACTACGCTCACATCTGCTTTGCCCGATAGTTTGACTATGTCGGCGGCATCCGACACTTGAGCGAGATCGAGGTTCTTACCGTCGGCGTTGACCGAGTATTCGTAGGTGTCAAGATTGTAGCTGCCCTGACCCGTGATATCGCTGTCGCCGATTCGCATTCGCAAGTTCTGAACGCTGATCACACTCCTGGATAGCTTGATGTCACCCGCGAATTCGGGCACTGAAATCTTCCTGGCTTCCTGGCCTTCTTCCTGGCGGTTGAACTCAGCGGCGGCAAGCGTCAGCTTCGCAGTTCCTTCTATGGTGCGAGGTCCGGGCAGGCCCTTGAGGTCCAGCGAGCCGTTGACGATTCCGCGGCTGACAATGTCCTTGAGCCCCGGCGAAGCCGCGCGAACGATCGCCGCGAGATCGAAGTTCTGCACGTTAGCTTTGACTGCGACGTTGTCCTTGATTGGAAGCGGCATATCCACCGTGAAGTCGGCGCGCGACCCGTCGGGCCGTACGAGCGAGGCGTTATCAATTCTTACCAATGACGCTGTGTAAGCGATATCACCTTCTAGCGAGCCGGTTTCTTCGTCGTGGGATTTTATGCTTGCAAGCTTGAGGTGACCCGAGACAGTCGGCTCGGAGAGCTTCCCTTCCACGCGGCCCGTGAATTCCCCCGAGTCCTCAAGCGCGATCCCGTACTGTTCCTTAACGTCATCCGGTATGAGGCCGAACGCGTCGACGGCGCGTTGAACCTCCGACATGTCTGAGGACTTAAAGCTGACGTTCAACGATCCTCGGGCGTCCCAATCGATCGTGCCGGTCACCGTCAGATCGCTGTTTTTGGAGCGAACGTATGCGCGCTGAATGTTGAAGCCTCGCCCTGCGGCTACCAAACTGATCTCGCCTTTGGCGGGCGAAGCTTCTCCAGGCTTTCCTTCCTTTTCAGGCGGCGAGACAGCCGCGTCGAATTGCGCATCTATCTTGCCGGTCGCCGCTTTGTAGTCCAGACGGGGGAATGTTAGCTGTGCGCTGCCGTTGGCAGTGCCTCGCACCTTGACGTCTTTTGCCGAAGCGAGAGTGCCTATCTGGTCGAGGTCGATCGATTTGAACTCAACGTCCACGCGTGACGATCCGCCACCGAAAGCTACCGTAGCTGAGCCCGAAACCTCGCCGCCGAGTGTCGCAGCCGAGAAGTGAGAGAGAGTCGCTTTGTTGCGATCGAGCGAGAGCGTGGTCTTGATTGAGTTGACGGTGACCTCCCCGCTCTTGAGCGAGGTGAGATTGAGGCCTCCGGTCACATCGAAGTCGAGCTTCTTGCCTTTGACCGTCGCGTCGCTGAAGTTCATCGAATTGATCGTCAGTCCTCGTCCGCTGACCTCAGAAGAAGAAACACTCGCTTTTCCGTTGTATTCGTCGTTGTGACCGCTCACGTTCGTCTTGACGTGAATGCCCGCTACACGAAAGCCTTCGGCGGTGACCGCGCTCGATTCAAGCGCGCCAGACGCGTGATAGTCGGCGCCTGTGCCGTTAACCTGTCCGACGAAACCAACCTTACCGCTCATCTTCGTTGCAGGCGCGAACACACGAGCGATTTGGTCGAGCGCGGCGGTGGCGCGGACATCTGTGAAAGAGTATTTGAGAGGCTCGAAGCTCTCGACCTTGCCGTTTACTTTTACATCGCCCAGATCGGACTTGATTATGAATTGGGGCTCGCCGTTTTTGTCCAGGAGTATCTCAGCGTTCTGGTCCGTGACGTTCGCCAGGATATTCACGGTGATGTCGTGAATCTCGCGGCCCTCTACCGTCACTGTGGCGCCCGTGAAGCCGAACTCAAGCCGGTGATTCAGCTTGTCGTAAATCGACGCGGTCTCAAGCGGAACCAAATGCGCAACCATTTCGCTCATCTGCGCGGTGATGTTCCGCTGACGATCAACGAACGTAAGCTCGCCTTGTTTGATCTCAAAGTTCGAAGTGAGAAAAATCACCTGTTTCTCTTTCACTTCTTCTTTGCTTGGCGGTGAGTGCAACGATGCCAGGTTGAGTCGGCCCTGCTCATCGAATTCGATCCAGACATGCGGGTGTACGATTTCGATTTGGGTGATCTGGATGCGCTGATGCAGATACGAGAGCACAGAAAACTGTGCGGTGAGGCTGTCCATCGCGCCGAACGACTTTTGCCCGTCGCCCGCGTAGAATTCTACGTTTTCGAGAGTAACGCGATAGCCGCGGATGTCCAGATGTGTATTGCCGATCTTCGCGGTGATGCCAACATCCGCGAGAGCCGCAACTACCTGACGCTGGAGAAACACGTCTAGCTGCCCGCTGCGAACGTAGATGAACACGGCGATCAGGAGAACGAGAATCAGGCCTAGGAGAGAGATCGCGCCGATGAATAATTTTTTGCGCATAGCTCTTAGTGCTGATTCGTGAAACGTGATGCGTGATTCGTGACCGAACGGCGTCCCTACTAGTGACTAACTGAAGTCACCCCGCGCAAGTGGTCCGCTCACGTTTCACGTTTCACTCATCATTTCGTTACACTTTCGTGAGCAGATGCCCCAGCTTTTCCTTCCTCACACGCAATACTTTTTCGTTCGACTCGTTGGGCTCTATCTCGATGGGAATCCGATCGGTGATCTCGAGCCCAAATCCTTCGATGGCCGCGCGCTTCACTGGATGATTCGTTATCAGCCGCATTCTTCTCACGCCAAGATCGTGGAGGATCTGCGCGCCGATGCCGTAGTCTCGCGGATCCATCTTGTGAACCCCGACGACTGCCGCGTCAGCTTCGACTGCGTCCTTGTTCTGCTCGTCCATAAGCCGGTACGCTTTGAGTTGATTCACCAATCCAACCCCGCGCCCTTCCTGTCTCAAGTAGAGCAGCACTCCGCGACCTTCGGTGGCAATCAGCTCGAGTGAGCGATGAAGCTGCCAGCCGGTATCGTCGCGCAACGAGCCGAACACATCGCCAAGCACGCACTGCGAATGCACCCGCACGGCCATGCTTACTTCGGGATCGATCTCGCCCATCACGAGCGCCAGGTGAGTGTCCTGATTGATATCGTTTGTATAAGCGATTGCGCGAAACTCACCGTAGACCGACGGCACCCGCGCTTCACCCGCGCAGTGCACCAGAACTTCGTTGGCCATTCGATAGCTGACGAGGTCAGCGACTGTAATAACCTTTACGCCGTGTTCCAAAGCGAAGTCGCGTAAATGGGTCAACCGCGCCATCGTGCCGTCATCATTCATCACTTCACAGATCACGCCGGCCGGGGTCATCCCTGCGATGCGAGCCAGATCAACCACGGCTTCGGTCTGACCGGGCCGCACGAGCACGCCGCCGTTGCGCGCGCGAAGCGGAAAGATGTGGCCGGGCCGCGCCAGATCCGAAGGCTTGGTCCGAGGATCGACTGCGACTTGAATCGTCGTCGCGCGGTCGGCAGCAGATATGCCCGTGGTCACGCCGCGCCTGGCTTCAATAGAAACGCAGAAGGCGGTGCCTCGCGACGCGGTGTTGTCAGATTCCGACACTTGCAACGGAATCTGCAGCTCATCGAGCCGCTCTTCGGTCAGCGGCAGGCAGATGAGCCCGCGGCCGTAGCGCGCCATAAAGTTAATAATGTCGGGCGTGACTTTTTCGGCGGCACAGGCGAGGTCGCCTTCGTTCTCGCGGTCTTCGTCATCGACGATGATTACCACTCGCCCGGCGCGGAATTCTCCGATCGCTTCTGCGATAGTTGCAAATGGCATATGTGCTCCGAATCACCTTTGCGTCTTTGCGGGTCTTTGCGTCTTTGCGCGAAACGTCTTAGAACTACTTTCAATAAGTGTTTCGCGCAAAGACGCGAAGTTAATATCCTCGTTCAATCAAATACTCCATCGTAACCTTGCTCTCAGCCGGTTCGGCGGCGTGCTGCATCAGCCGCTCGACATACTTCGCCAGCACGTCCACTTCAAGATTCACGCGATCACGCGTCTTCAGATCGCGCAAACTGGTCTCGCTCCAGGTGTGGGGAATGATCGCCACTTCAAACCAATCGTCACCCAGTCCAGCTACAGTCAGGCTGATTCCGTCTACCGTAATCGATCCCTTCATCGCGATATAGCGCCCTAGCTCACCAGGAAACCCGAAGCGCATCCGATAAGCGTTTCCCTCGCGTGTGATCGATACGAGCTCGCCCGTGCCGTCCACGTGACCTTGAACCATGTGGCCGCCCAATCGTTCGCCCACCGCAAGCGCGCGTTCGAGGTTCACTCGGCTTCCAGATCGAAGCTCGCCCAAGGTCGAGCGGCTCAGAGTCTCGAGCGATGCGTCGGCGGCGAAAGAGTCCGGGCTCATCTCGATGACGGTTAGATCCACACCGTTGATCGAGATTGAATCGCCGATGCGTGTGCCTTCCAGAACTCTGTTTGCTTCGATCATCAGAAAAGCGCCGTCGGGCCGCCGTCTGATCTGACGAACTCGGCCGACTTCTATTATGAGTCCGGTGAAGATTCCCATCTTTGATTCAGAATGTGAGGCGAGCACTGGATTCGTCAACCCGGGAATCGCTAGGCCCGAAAATCGCTAGATTGGATAATCAATCAAGGCGTCCAACAACACGTGATAGAGTCTAGCTTCGCGTTCTAACAATTTCAAGCACGTGCCCGATTACGCGATCGAGCGGCATATCTGATGTGTCGATTAAGACCGCGTCGGACGCCTTCACCAGCGGGGTCGCCGCGCGCTCGCGATCGCGTTGGTCGCGTTCCTCAAGCTCGGCTCTTATTCCTTCAACAGAAACGTCACGTCCGCGCTCGCGTTCCTCTTCAAATCTCCGCCGTGCCCTCACGTCGAGCGAAGCGTCGAGAAACAATTTCACTTGAGCATCGGGAAACACTTTCGTGCCGATGTCGCGTCCGTCCATGACCACTCCCCCCGCTCGCGCCATCTCTCGAAGCTTTTCGACCACTGCTTCGCGTACTTCAGGAATCGTCGCAACAACCGACGAAGCGTGGCTTGCGTCAGGCAAGCGAATCGCATCAGTGACATCACGTCCATCTAACCAAATCTTCAGGTGATCCGGATCACCGATCAGTTTAATCTCAGACTCGCGCGCAAGTCTCGCCACCGACGCGGCGTCTTCCAAAGGAGTGCCGGTATCGATGGCTTTACGGCCAATGGCTCGATAGACCGCGCCCGAATCGATGTGAAGGTAATCGAGTCGGCGAGCGATG
Organism: Blastocatellia bacterium; assembly: GCA_017883315.1. GTDB lineage: Bacteria > Acidobacteriota > Blastocatellia > UBA7656 > UBA7656 > Onstottus_A. Next base: position 10,724 of record JADGNW010000312.1, read on the forward strand.
GCTTTGCCAACGGTGCTCTTGCCGGAGCCGGAGGGCCCGTCTATGGCGATCGTGAGTTTGTCCATAGCATCGCACTTGTAGGGGCGGCCCTCTGTGGCCGCCCCAGTTTCCGCGATAAATACTCCTACACCAATCTGGGGCGACCACAGAGGGCCGCCCCTACAAGTTATCGCAGGGCCTCACGAATGGCTCCCAGAGCCACTTCGCAGTCATTGCGTGAAACATCCTTGTGCGTCACTATTCGCATCTCGCGCGCGCTGATTCCACTCGCAAGCACACCTCGCTGTTTGAGCTTCGCTGTGA
>JADGNW010000313.1 GCA_017883315.1 Blastocatellia bacterium
GGCAGCATAGCGATCGGGTCGCCACACTTATTTCAGGAGTGGATCGAGCGCTTCGGCGCCGAAAGGTTTTGTGTGGCGGTCGATGTTAAGGGCGCCGTGCTGGTCTCGCACGCGTGGCTGACTGAAGAAGTGACTCCGTTTGCCGAGGTCGTATCGCGAGTGAAGAATCTGGGCGTTCGCACGCTGCTCTGCACTGACGTGACGCGGGACGGCACACTCGCCGGACCGAACGTCGCGTTGTACAGGGGGCTCGTCAGCGAATTCCCTTCGCTTCGATGGATAGCTGCGGGCGGCGTGCGATCGAGGGATGATTTGCTCGCACTCCAGGAGACAAAGGTCGACGCAGTGGTCGTGGGCAAGGCTTTGTATGACGGCACATTGACCGACGCCGATCTTCGAGAGTTCTTATGCTGACCAAACGCGTGATTCCCTGCCTGGACATTCGCGATGGCCGCGTGGTTAAAGGCAAGCGCTTCGAGAACCTGGTCGACGTGGGAGATCCCGCCGCGCTTGCCGCTCGCTATTCTGACGAAGGCGCCGACGAGCTTGTGATACTGGACATATCGGCTTCATTGCAGGAACGAAGACCGTTTTTTGAGATCGTGCGAGCAGTGGCCCGCGAAGTCGCGATTCCTCTTACCGTCGGCGGAGGGATTCGAACAATCGACGATATCACCGAGTTGCTGCACGCGGGCGCCGACAAGGTAACGCTGAACACCGTTCTGGTTGACGATCCGCGCTTGCTATCGCGGGCTGCCGAAAGGGTTGGCTCACAAGCTCTGGTCGCGTCCATCGACGCAACTGGAGGCCGTAGCGTTCGCGTTAAGAGCGCCACTCAGGAAACCCGGCTTGACGCAGTCGAGTGGGGGCGGCAATTGGTTAGCTACGGCGCAGGCGAGTTGCTGGTAACCTCGATCGACCGGGATGGCATGAAGTCAGGCTATGACTGCGATCTGCTGCGGGCTCTCCACGAATCGGTTCGCGTTCCAATCGTGGCTTCGGGCGGAGCAGGCACGAAGGAGCATATCCTGGACGCGCTCGAGGCCGGCAACGCAGATGCCGTGCTGGCGGCTAGCATCTTTCATTTTGGAGAAATACCGATTCGCGAACTCAAAGTGTTTTTGAAATCGCGGGGTGTGGCGGTGCGCATATGAGAAACGAAGTGAACTTTAAGAAGATGAATGGCCTGGTGCCGGCGATTGTCCAGGACGCTGATGACCGCACAGTCCTGATGCTTGGTTTCATGAACGCCGAAGCGCTCGAGCGTACGCTGAAAGACGAACTAGTTACCTTTTGGAGCCGAACCAAACAACGCCTTTGGCAAAAAGGCGAGACCTCGGGCAATCACCTTGAAGTCGTTTCAGTCGACATGGATTGTGACGAGGATACTTTGTTGATAAGAGCACGTCCTCGCGGCCCGGTCTGCCACACCGGAAGTCGAAGTTGTTTTCCGGAGCAACCAGGCGGGCAAGCTGGCAGAGTTTTGAATCGCCTCGCGGCGATAATCGCCAGCCGCAAAGAGAAGGCGCCTGAAGGCTCTTACACGACGAAGTTGTTTAACGCAGGTGCGCAGAAGATCGGCCAGAAGTTGGGCGAAGAAGCGGTTGAGCTTGCGATTGCCGCCCAATATTCGGACACTCAACGCTGCACTGAAGAAGCTGCCGACCTTGTCTATCATCTAATGGTCTTATTAGCCGCCAAGGGCATAACAATTGAGCAAGTGGAGGGCGAGCTGGAAAGCCGAATGATCGTCAGGCGCGAATAACAAAGCCGCCAATCTCGCAGGCGCCCAAATCAACAGCCGATACGGCGCAGGCGTTTCACATCAGAATTGTAGAATGACTTCTGTTTGCTATTGACACTCCCAATCGCGATTAATAGAATGCGTTCGCATTCTTACATTTTCGCGATCATTAGAAAATAATCCTCAAGAGTTTTTTGAAGTTGCAGATGGTAGATTGGACGTGCCGCAAGAGCCGTCTATTTGGCAGGTTGCCCGAACACTCGGGTGCGGCCTGATGTGCAACTGAGATCGACGCAATCCGGTTAAGGCCTCAACCCGAACCGACTAACCTTACCAACGCTCACGCTGACGTTGCGCTTGTCAGGCGAAGAGGAAATGGAGGCGAAATGTTTGGAAGGAGAAGAAGGGGCATTTTCATTCGTTTTCAGGCTTTTGCTCTGCTGGCAACCTTAGTATTGTCGATACAACCCAGTTCGCTGGCGCAGGAGTCAACAGGGAAGATATTGGGGATAGTCACAGACCAGAATGGAGCTGTGGTCCCCGACGCTAAGATAACTGTCACCAACGTCGCGACGAAGATCGCGCGCGACACTACGACGGACAAGGACGGAAACTTCCAGGTCCTTTCACTGCCCATTGGGTCGTATCAGGTCAGCGCAGAGAAAACCGGGTTCAAGAGGTCGGTAAGCGATCAGCAAAAGCTTCTCATCAATCAGGCGCTCCGGCTTGATATCAAACTAGAGACCGGCTCGCTCAGCGAGACAGTCGAGGTCTCGGCGGACGCGGCGGTGATCGAGACTGTCAATCCAACCCTCGGCCAATCGGTCACGAGCCGTCCGCTAGTCAACCTCCCTTTGAACGGACGCAACGTTCTGTCGCTCGCGCTGCTGCAACCGGGAGTAACTGAAGTGAACCCCGGTTCTGGCGCGGCCGGCTCTTTCGGTATTTCAGGCGGACGCTCCGATTCGGTTACGTATCTGCTTGACGGCGGAATGAACAACAATCTTCTCAACAACGGTGTCGTCATGAATCCCAACCCTGACGCCGTCGCGGAGTTCCGCATTCTCACCAGTAACTACACGGCGGAATACGGGCGCAACGGCGGCGGAATCGTCAGCGTCGTGACCAAGTCCGGGACGAACAGCATACACGGCAGCGCATTCGAGTTCTTGCGCAACAATGCACTAAACGCGAATACGTTTTTCAACAACGTCGACGGTCTCCCGAGAGAAGTGCTCAAGCGAAATCAGTACGGGTTTACGATTGGCGGTCCGATCACGATTCCGAAGTTAATCGATGGAAAAGACCGGTTCTTCTTCTTCGCCGGCTTTCAAGGCCAGAAAATTGTGCAGACCGTAACCGGCGAGGCCACTACAACCTATACTCCAGCGGAGCTAGCTGGTGATTTTTCTCACTCCAATGCTGATCGAACGGGGCCAGACGCGGGCGTGGTCGCTTTCCTTCAGGCGAATCCTTTCTTCCAGTCAAACGCGTCGTTGGCAGCCAAAGGGATTATCGATCCCGCGAAGTTCAACAGCGTCGCGAAGAATTACATCAAGGCCAACTTGATTCCAACTGATCCGAATGGCCGGCTGATCACGCAAGGCTCGGCCACGAACGATCGCGACGAAATCACGCTTCGCTTCGATGCGAACACCAGGGGGCAGGACCGGCTCGCGGTGACCCTGGGAGGATCACGCAATCCTTCGACCAGCCCCTTCACGTTTGGAGCTGTTCCAGGCTACGGCATTTCTGACAACGATAGGAACTATTTTGCCAACATCTCTTACACCAGCATCTTCTCGGCGACTCTGCTCAATGAGTTTCGCTTCACCACACAACGTAGGAACCGCCTTCAGTCGGTGCCAATTGGCAAACAGCCGACCGCTTCTGAGTTGGGTGTCGGAACCACTCCCGACCATCCAACGGGACCACCCCGGCTTGGTTTCGACAGTGGATTGTTAGTGGGCTTTTCCGGGCAGGGACCGACCAATCTGATCGACAACACGTTTGTTTACTCGGACACGGTGTCGTGGTCCCACGGAAAGCACAACTGGAAATTTGGCGCCGGCTTTTCGCCTTATCAGGACAACACCGTGTACGACTTCTACGTCAACGGCGAGTTCGATTTCTACCTTGATGGGTTCGGTTCGGGCAATGACTTCGCAAACTTCTTGCTGGGGCTTCCGGAAGAGTACTTCCAGTTCGGAGAGGCGCCTTCCGATATTCGAAGCAAGTCCACGTATGCATTTGTTCAAGACGAGTGGCACATTTTCAAGAACCTGACGCTGAGTCTTGGGCTCCGCTATGAGTACAGTCAGCCTAAGATTGACAGCCGGGGCCGGTCGTTCTCTCTGAAGCTAGGACAGCAATCGACGGTCTTTAAAAACGCGCCTATCGGAGTCCTGTTTCCAGGGGACCAGGGAGCTCCAAAGGGCGCCAACTTCCCCGACAAGAATGACTGGGCGCCCCGCTTTGGATTCGCGTGGGATCCGAAGGGCAACGGAAGGACAAGCCTCCGCGGCGGCATCGGAGTCTTCTACGACATTCTGAAAGGCGAAGACAATCTCCAGTTCAACGGACAGGCGCCATTCTTCGGATACTCGGATTTTCTCTTTAATGACCTTAGCGGGAATCCCTCGCACGAGACCAACTACTTCACCGCGCCGTACGTCGCGGTAGGAATTCCAAATTCGTTCCCTTCACATCCTCCATCACCTAACATTGATTTTGGTGCCTCAGGCTTCTTGCCAGTGGGCGGCGGTGGTGTGTACTACGTTGATCCCCATCTTCGCACGCCGTACACCTACCAGTACAATCTCTCGATTGAACGCCAGCTTATGAAGAATCTGATGGTCGAGGCGGCCTACGTGGGAAGCTCATCTCACAAGCTTACTTCGCTTGTCGATGCGAACCCGTTCATCCTTGGCACATCGCACAGGGTCTTCAACGCACAGCCCGGTACCACAGATACGAGCTTCAGCTATTTGGAGGAGTTCCGTAACGTTGGAACCGGAAGCTACAACAGCTTGCAGTTGGGCCTCCGCAAGGGCCTATCTGAAACCCGGTTCTTCGGCACTACCTACTTCCAGCTTGCGTACACCTATTCGCACAGCATCGATACATCTTCGGGGTTCCGTAACCGCAACGGCGAAGTTCCCGCCTATAACTCGAAGCAGTTTCGAGCTGACTCGGACTTCGACGTCCGTCAGCGCCTTTCCTTCAGCGGCGGTTGGGACCTGCCTTTTGATCGTGCCTGGTCGTCAGGGCCCAAGCGCCTGACCCAGGGGTGGAGCCTCTACCCGATCGTGTCCTGGCGGACAGGCTTCCCGCTCGATGTCTTTGCGGGACTCAGTTTGTCGCGAACCTCAGCCGGGCCTAGTGGAGCGGGAAACAGACAACTCGTAAGGGCCAATCTGGTTGGCAGCGGCCTCACTCTCTTTGATCCGAAGACGCCGCAGACCTTTAGCTCACAGGTCGGAAACTATTACTTCGACCCGGCGAACCTCACGAATACCGGGTTCCCAACCAATGCGCAGGCGATCGCCGATCCGTCGGTGCGTACGTATGGCAGCTTACCCAGGAACTCGTTCCGCGGTCCTGGCCGAACGAACTTCGATCTCGGGTTTTCCAAGTCGACGCCTATCTTCAGAGAGAGGGTGAAGCTCGAAATCAAAGCTGAGGCGTTCAACGTTTTCAATCACGCGGAATTCAGCAACCCGGTCACGACGATCACAGATCCTCTGTTCGGTCAGATTATCAACACGGCCGATCCCCGAATCCTTCAGGTCGCGGCAAAGATTACGTTCTGAGACCTTCTGCCTGAGAGTTCTAGTGTTAGTAAAACCTCATGGGCTGGATCGAGAATTCGATCCAGCCCTTTTTCAAGTATCCTACCGGGATCAGCACAGACGTTCATTGGCAGCACAAACACCAGGCTCGCGTCGTTAGTCTTCGACGAGTGTGTGGCCTACGCCAATAAGCGTCGAAGAACTCTACGGCCTCTTAGCCGCGTTAAACTGCTTGTCGTCGAGGGCCTCATTAAAAGCGAACTTTGTTAGCGTAAATGCCCAGTCCTGCAACACTGATCCCCTCTGACTGCTTATACTCAACTGAAGCTTATAGGTATGCGGTAGGGATAGCCCGCCTTCCTTCTTGAAGTCAGAGAACTCTTCGATCATTTTGTACCGCGTCTCTTGTTGGCTCGCTGACATTTCATTTTGAGTCACCATCCCGGCGTTGACGACCTTCTCATACTCCGTCCGCACGTGCTGAAAGGTCTCGGCATCGAAGAAAAGCGTAATTCCGAGAAAGGATGTGTCGCGTGGGTAAAAATTAAATACGCAGACCTGCTGATTATTGATTTTCTTGACGCCGGCGTATTTCAGCTTGGGATTTGTCACCCTCAAATCCAAAAGCGGCCAAGCCGAGGACAGCGTGCCGCCAAGAAGGCCTTGCTTAAAGACCATGTCGAAGGACAAGAGAAAATTCCCAAGTGGGGTTCGCCTGCCAGGTGCAAGTTGACCGACCGTCACCGTCTTACCGTCGAACGCCATGTTTTCATTTGAATACTTGATGTCGTTAAACGTCATGCCGATCAAGCTCTTGTTTCCAGTTGAAGCCAGAACGGCCCGGCCAACAAGCTGCCCGGCTCCACCCAGACGAATGGTACTCACAACAGTTCCAGTTGTGACGCGGCTCTTGACGGCCGCGCGGGCCTCGCCTGAACCGATTGAGTCAAGATGCCTGGCGATCAAAGTTTCGGTGGTGACGTTGTCATTGAAGGGTAGCGCTGAATTCACTGACGCACACGTCAACAGGGTGAGGGCGCCTAGCAGGAGCGAGCGCTTGTAGAATCTTCCTATTCGGTTTTCTTTCATCCCGATCCTCGATTTTCTCTTAGTTCTGAGCGAATGCTGAAATGCACTTCAACAGGCTCACAAGTGAAACATTCACAATTCGGTGATGCTTCGTACATCCTCCATCGTGGTTGAGAATACGCCTCGTGTTTTCCGACGATAGTGCTGGCGCAACCTCAAAGTCAATTTGTTTTTCCGGGACACCTTATCTCTTCGTGTGTTCTCGCCGGCGCGCTGCGCGTTCGTAGCAAGCGTTCGAGAATTGACGGAGAGCGCGTCAATCGTGATAATGACCATCTCTGAGTAGTCAAAACCCACTGATCTCGAAAGGCGAGAGCCGATGATGACGGAAAGAACGAGCGGTCTTTTGTGCGTGGCGGTGAACCGCCGGGCGGCCCGGCGGGCTTCATGGATGATCTTGCTGGCAGCGACACTCTTCGCTTTCGGCTGCGGAAGCGATTCGCTGCATTCCAGCAGCGCAGCGAAGTATCCCACCGGAATCAGCGAAGACGTGGAGCAGCAGCTCAAATACGACGCCCGCGTTGACAGCTACGATTCGAGCGGCGACACGCTGACAGTCAACGTCAATGATGCCTGGCTCAACTCCCCTCCTGGCATGCAGGAGCGTTCGGTTGGACAATGGTACGCTCTGTGGCATTCAAGCCATAGCGGTGGCGTCGTCGTTCAACACGACGGAAACAAAGTCGCGTCGTGGACTACCGACGGCGGATACAAACCCGAAACCAAATCGAAGAGTAACGAATCACATTCGGAGAGTTGAAGCCAGGAGAAATACAAACTAACCCTGATTGAGCTTCATAGTATCGCGACGATTCACGTCTTCCGCAGAATCATTGTCATTTCTCACTCGATCGAAATTCTCGCCAGAGCGTTTCGATTCGCAGCTTCAAATTCCCATCTCGAAAATTGTGCAAATACGGCGAAAGTTTCTTCTTCTTCGTATTGTACAAGTCAAAGACGCCCACACCCTCGTCTTTCTCGATTATGTTCATCCTTGCGAACTGTTCGTTATAGACTCGATCAAAGCCAGCCTCAATTCCGTTGAGCATCAAAACCTCAATCCATCGGTCCGTCTTCTTGAGCAGCTCGCCGACCAGATCCGTTTCAACCGTGGAAGCCTGGGCTGGCCCCGCGCCTTGTCTGGCTAACGCGTCGGCTCGATCATTCCAGCGGTTACCGGTATGACTATCGACTTTGTGCCAGTGAATTTTGACCGGACAGGAGCTTACGAACTGGGCGTAATTCTTCGTGAGCGGCTGATTCGTTTTCCATTGACGCGTCGCCCATTTCTCGATGCCGAGGTAGTCGTAATAGACATCCACCTCATCGACCGAATGTGCGCGACACCAGGTCAACGCTTCTTTCACGGCAACCAATTCACCGGCAACCTGTCGCGTCCCGTTCACTTCGCTCGCGTCGACTCGACCACATAGTTCATCGATGACTTTGCCATTCTTAAGGACCACCGCGCCGTAGCCAGTCGCCCCGTTGATAAAGGAACCGTCGACGTAAATCTCGTAGCGCGCGCCGGGCGCTTCGTCTGCCGTTGGCGTAGCCTTCCATAACTTTTCAAGCACAGAGGCAATCGATCGGTCCGTCATCTCATGAAGTTTTAGCGAGAACGAATCTGACTTAGGGCTGTAGTAAAGAACTGCTCGGCCAGAGTCTTCGCCGCTCGAATGAACGGAGATCTTGACGGCGTATTGCCGAAACGATTTGTCTATAATTGCCGCTTCGATTCCGGCGCGCTTCAGCGAGCCTACGAATTCCTCGGCGCGGCTGCGGAGTTTATCTTCAAACTGAAGGTTAGCCACTTCCTGGCATTGTGAATGAGAGGCTGGGCCAGGGTCAATTCGTTCACGCTACTGATTTGGGGAGATGACGCGCGAGCGACCGCTCGACGGTTGCCACGACGTGCGAAAGGTCGAAAGGCTTGGTGACGTACTCTGTCGCCCCGGCTTTCATCGCTTCATCTATTGACTGCGAGTCGGTGTTTCCGGACACGACGACGACTACGGTTTGAGGGCTTCTGTTCACGATGAGCCGGCAAAGACTAATCCCAGACATGCCTGGAAGCCCGGTATCCACAAGAGCCAGATGGAAGAAACGCGACTCCATCAATCTGATGGCGCCGCTCGCGCTCTCGGTACTCCAGCACTTGAACTTTGGCGTGAGCACCTCGAGGAGGAGCGCTTGAATAGGCGGCTCGTCTTCGACTATTAGGATTGAGAGCTCCGTGTTCTGCATAACGTCAACACCAACTTAGTCCGAAGCGGCAGACCTGTCGTAGTCTGCAGCTTCATTTCATTTTGCCAAAGATTTGGGACATCCCGCTTGGACCGACAGCAATGCCAACTGGCTACTGTCGTAAGCAAGATGTAGCTTATCCTACCCGTGGCCGGAGCGCAAGTTTTTTTTGTGATCGGGTAGTCCAGGTTCGGCTCGAAGGCGCGGTTACGTTCTTCCAGATTAGATGTTCTCGAAGGTCACGAGCCCTTGTTCGTCGCCGAGAGAGACCGGCTCGTGACTGTCTGGCTTGCGATTGCCCGCGTGGACCCACGCGATTGGAAGCCTTCGTTTTCGCGCGCGCTGGACGATGTCCGCAGTACCGCCTGGTCCCTGAGCTTCTCGACCATCCCAGATCGTTATGAGCACATCCGAGTTGTCCAACACGTAGTTCCCCGCTGCTTCGTAGGCCTGTTCGCGCGAGGGCGCACGGGGCATTTCAACTACGTCAGCGGTTCGTTCAAGCAGGTTTAAGAACTCCGCCCGCGACTCCTTCGAAGTGAAGTCGGCCATGTAATCCGACTTACGCAAGGGCAAGGGCACGACCAGTCTGGCCCCGGATCGCGCAAGCACATGACGGGCAACAATCCTGTCGGCCCCTTCAGCCAGAGCCGAAATCACCGTCAACGCCTCTCCTGGAAACCTGTCCTCGATTCTGCGAAGAGCGACTTCGACGGCCGCATCGATCTTCTCGATATCGGTCAATATTCGATGTCCGGTCACGCCGATGCGAATCAACGTTGGTTCCTGACCTTGACGATAGTGTAGCCCGCTTGAGCGAGTATCTTCGGGATGCCGCGGATCAACACGCGGTCCTTTTCCTTTTCTTTGTCGGGCAGTTTTCTCTTACCAATAGCAGCCAACTCCGCCGGGGTATACCGCTCTGCCTTCTCTTCGTCGGACATCGAGCGCCACAACAAAATGTCTTTGTGCAATCTTTTTGGCTTGTCCGTTTTAGGGCCCCACTGCCATCCGTTCTTGAGCTTGGCCTTCATCCATCGATCGTGCTCCATCTCGGCGAGCTCTTCCAGATCAGCGCCGGGCAAATTAAAACGCGGCTCGTTCGCGCGCGCCGGTTTGATTGCGTAGCCGGCAAACGCCAGCTTACCCGGAATGTCGCTGGCGTTGCTGCGGTTCTGTTCCTTCTCGTCGTCTGCAAGCTTGTCAAAGTCCACTAGCGAGCTGTGGGTCTTTCGTTTGTCGTCGGTCGTTTTCCCCCGTTTGTATCCGTCCAACTTAAGCTGTTGTCTGAAAACATCGTGCACATATCTCGCGAGCCTTTCGAGAAGTTCTCCCTCGATCTCAATCTTATCAACGACGCGCCGGAAGTCGTCGGCATCGACGTGCAAATCAAGCTGATCGATGGCAGGCAGACACGATCGTTCAAACCGGCGCTTGTCCCCTAGTTGGCTCATCGCAATGACCGATTCGATCGAGCGAACGCCGTGTCTATATTTCTCGGTGTAGAGCATGGCTCGCAGCACCCCGTCGTCGATATTGAGAGTGCCTCTTTCGTCAACGAGATGCTTGGCGTCCCTCGTCAGGATAGACCTGAGCAGAATTGCGCGACGCAGGATGTAGTGCCGGTCCTCCCCGCCGGCGGTCTTCTGTCGGTTCGGGCCGAGGACGTTCACATAACCTTTGAGCCGGCTCACGAAGTCCGGCTTCTTTGCCTCGCGAGCCTCGTCGCTGGACAAGTCGGCGTAGAATTCCTCCATTGTCGCGCAGGTGCCGCCGGCGAAGACGAAAATCGCCCGGCCAATCGGGTGACTGATCTGGCCTTGCTGGAAGCGGCCGTCCTGCATCGGCGCCAGAAAATGTCGAAGCCACCCCAATTCCGTTCCTTCGAGTTCGCTGTCGAATTCATCCCAAAACACGAGAGGGATCTTTCCCGACAGACCCGCGTCGCGCACCTGATGCAGCGCGTCAAGCAGATCGTCCGAGCGGCGGAACTGTGAGAGGTTGAATTGATCCAGCACTTCAATCTCATCGGGCAGCAGCGAGTTTGCTACTTCGATGATGCCGAACGATTTGCCCGAGCCGGGGGCGCCGAAGACGGCTATCGAAAGCGGGCGCTTTTGACGTTGCTTGCGGCAGTATTCGCCGACCAGCGTTCTCACGCTGCGAAAGCCTTCGATCTCACGGCGGTCGACGGTCAGTAGCTTTCCGAACTGACCGAGCGGCACGCCACGCAAGGCGCCGCCCGCTCCCTCTTTGACGATCTGCTCTGCTACGCTTTCGAGTGCCCCCGAGTAGCGATCTTCGAGGATTGTCCAGAATCCCGTCGCCGAAGAAGACGGACCCTGCACCTTGCTGACAGCAAACTGGGATGAGTCTTTGGCTAACTCGGCGGCGATCGTCTCGATGGGAAAACCAAGCCGTGCGTCCGGCGCGATCGAGCCGCGCACGCCGTACCCTTCAAGGTGAAGAGTTCGCATCGCCGCTAGCCCGCCCTGAATGCCGGCGTCAATGTCGGGTGCGCTCGGCGCTATCATCAACTGACGCACAATACCCGCCGCTAGACACGAGGTGTACCCGATCATTCCGCCTTTGTGATCCGCAGGCCAAAGGCCTTCGATCACCGCCGGATCAAAGAACAGCTTTCTCGAATGCGCGGCTGCCGGTGCGGGATCGCGTTCGCGCGAGAGCAGAAAGGCTCCAGCGGTTTCGAATGAGACCACTACGTACGCGCAACGCGAGATCGCGTTCAGCTTCGGATTGTAAACAAGCTCCCACGCCAGATCTTGCGCCGTGCGCTCCCACGAGAGCTCGCGACTGATTTGCACTTCGGTGAGCCGCAGATCGTTGACCGACATGACGACGATCAGCCGGTCCGCGCAGTTTCTGTGGAGGTGCTCCCACAGTTTTCCTTGCGCGACGGGCCGCGCCATCTTCAGAAGAATCCATGGCCGGTGTTCCGTGCCCGTGAGCGCCTTTGGCCAAAGTCGCTGATCATCTCGAAAGCCGAGATCCGCATCGTCGAGGACAATTATGTCAGCGGCGGGTGTGTCGTCTTGAACACACTTCCACTCGGCAATTTCGGATGATTGGGACCTGCACCTGTCCAATCCTAGAAACTCCTGGACTCGCCAGGCTTGCGTCGGTTTGTTTTTGTCGCGCGAAGTTTTCGCGTCGTAATCGAACAGCGACCACATAGCGTACGAATGGTGAAAGCGTGGGTCACCGGGCAGAACCTGATCGCGAGGCGCGCCCATTTCGCACAGCGAGTAGTCAGCTTTTCCGGCTTGTCGCAACTCGGCGGCTACGGCGTCGATCAAGTCAGCAAGCAAGGCTGCGCCTCCCCGCTGCCAATAAGCGCGAGTGCAATCGTCCGCATTCCACGCCGCCGCGCCGTCATCCGAACGCCGCGTGCGCGCGAGATTCCAATCCATCGTCACGTCTCCGGTGACGACTATAACTTTGGGAGAGTTCTTCTTCGGCATCGTCGCATCCTTATTGTCAGTTGAGCGTGTCACATTGTTATCCTCACATCTGTGTTGGTCAAGCAATCAGGGCAACGTCTTGAGCGAACGTTGCGACGGTTCAGATTCGGGCGTCGTCGAGATCTTTGAACACCTGTTAATCATTCATCATTCGCCATCGCTTTCCAGCTTTCGGCGATGGGGCGCCAGTCGGCATTGATGGTAAAAGGATTGAGCTTGACGCTCTCGCCGCAGTGAGGGCATGGAATCACGGCGCCGAGCGCCGATTCGGCCACCTCGGACCACACCCGGCATAGCGGACAGCCAAAATGAGGGCGCGCCTCCAAGGAATCCGACGGATGCGGATTATGTTGCCATGGGGTCACGAGGACAGGACCAAAGGAGAAGTTCTGGAGCCGCAGAATCAAGAGGTGGCCTAAGCTGTCGCCTGCCGCTAGATCACCGCCCCTGGGGCTCCAAGCCGTAGCC